>JAQSYC010000106.1 GCA_029256345.1 Clostridia bacterium
TTTAGGCAGAGTGCCTGTACAAAACAGTCCTCAACACATTTAGGTATTTGTTTGTCTTTTATTCTTTCAAAACAGCCATTGCACTTTACTGCCTTATTGGAGCGGTTATAAGTAATCGCTCCAAATTTGCATTTTTTACTGCAGCTGCCGCAGCCTATACAGGCCTCTTTGTTTAATAGGACTAGTCCCGTTTCCTGTTCTTTGTAAAAACAATTTTTTGGACAAGCCACGAGGCAATCTGGTTCTTCACAGTGCTGGCAGTTTATAGCATAAAAATCAACCTGTACGACGCCATCTTTTAGATACTCGTTTTGATATATTTTTCTAAATGCATTACGGGGGGTTATATTATATTCATCCATACAGGTCATCACGCAGCTGCCGCAGCCTGTGCATTTGCTCTTATCAAAATAAATTTTATAGTTCATCCTTTCACATCCCTTACCTCTATTCGGTGTTTCCGTTGATCTCTGTTTATATCATATAACAATTTTGTCTTTCTATAAAGAAAATACCCTCAAAGCTTTTTTGACACAGCTTTAAGGGTATTTCATTTACTTATACACAGCCTTGTGCTTTCATAGCTTCTGCCACTTTTAGAAATCCTGCTATATTAGCGCCTGCCATATAGTTACCTTCCATACCAAACTCCCTTGAGGCTTCTTTTCATCCACTTCCTCAAAGGTCCAGGATAGTCTCGCCGAGTTCTGACTCATTTCAAGCCCTGACACTGTGACTCCCCCTGCATTAGCAGCCTTTCCTGGTCCATATAAAACACCATTTTGAAGATAGACAGCTATAGCCTCAGGCGTTGAAGGCATATTAGCCCCTTCTGCGACAGTGAAGCAGCCATTTTTCACGAGTATCTCTGCACTCTTTTTATCAATCTCATTTTGGGTTGCACAAGGCAGTGCAATATCACAAGGAATAGTCCATATTCCTGTGCATCCCTCAATGTATTTAGCATCTGAATGAAGGCTTACATACTCTTTAATTCTCTTGCGCTCCACCTCTTTTAACTGCTTAATATAATCTAGGTCCACACCACTTGGGTCATAAATATAGCCAGCACTGTCTGACAGTGCCACAACTTTAGCCCCTAATTCAGTAGCCTTTTCAGCTGCATAAATGGCCACATTACCTGACCCAGATATAACTACGATTTTATCCTTAAAGCTTTTGCCATTGGCACGAAGCATCTCTTCTGTAAAATAGCATAAGCCATATCCTGTTGCTTCTTTCCTTCCAAGGGAACCTCCATACATAAGACCTTTACCAGTCAGTACACCGGTAAACTCATTGGTAAGTCTCTTATATTGTCCAAACATATACCCAATTTCCCGTGCACCAGTTCCTGTATCTCCAGCAGGTACATCACACGTTGAACCAATATGTCTATACAGTTCTGTCATGAAACTTTGACAAAAACGCATAACCTCTCCATCACTTTTACCCTTTGGATCAAAATCGGAGCCGCCTTTGCCTCCACCCATAGGTAATGTTGTCAGACTATTTTTAAATACTTGTTCAAATCCTAAAAACTTTACAATGCCTAAATAGACCGAAGGATGTAAACGGATTCCCCCTTTATATGGGCCAATCGCTGAGTTATACTGAACTCTAAATCCTCTGTTGACTTGTACTTTTCCATTGTCATCAACCCAAGGCACCCTAAAAATAATCTGTCTTTCAGGTTCCACTAATCTTTCAAGCACACCCGCTTCAACCAAATCTTGCCTCTTCTCAATAACTGGCTCAAGTGTCTCAAAAACCTCTGCTACTGCCTGAATAAATTCTGGTTCTCCTTTGTTCCTCTGTATAGTTGCCCTAAGCAACTCAGATAGATAATGATTTTTTAACGCCATTGTTAAAAACCCTCCTTAAAATTTTGCTGTAAATACTCCAACGTTACCATATTAACACTTTAAATCAAAAGAGTAAATACAAGAATATTTTATAATTTTATCTATAATAAGTAAGGTTATTTAACCAATTGATTACATCAACGGCTTAAATACACTCAGCACTGACCTACCTAACTTTCTATACCATTTTACAGCCTCACAGTCTTCCAGCAAAATTTCTTTACTCACTTTTAGATTCTGAAGGAAATCCTCTTTAACGGCAAATACACTCTGCGTTTTATAGAGCCATACCCCACACTCAAAATGCAGATATAGGCTGCGGTAATCCAGATTGATTGTCCCTACTACGGCAAACTCATCATCGGTTACCAAGGTTTTGGCATGCATAAAACCTGGCGTATATTCATAAATTCTCACACCACTTTCAATAAGTTCGCTGTAATAACTTTGTGTCACTTCATGAACAAGGGGTTTATCAGGAATATGAGGCATCACAATACGCACATCTACTCCGCTTTTGGCTGCCATACATAATATCGTCGTCATCTCATGATCTAAAATAAGATAGGGGGTATTGATATATACATACGCTTTGGCTTTGCTGATCATATTTAAGTAAATCATCTCGCTGACCGTCTCTCCATCTAAAGGACTGTCCGTAAAGGGTTGTACATAACCATCTTTAATCATTTCTCTTTGAGGGAACTGTGGCTTGTACCTGTCATAGTTTTCTTCACCCCGGTCTAACACTTCCCAAAGAGATAGAAACATCACTGTAAAAGCCCATGCCCCTTCACCTTTCACCATAATGGCAGAATCTTTCCAGTAACCAAATCTTTCGTAAGCGTTGATATACTCATCTGCCAAATTGATGCCTCCGGTAAAAGCCGTATGCCCGTCAATGACAACAATTTTTCTGTGGTCTCGGTTATTCATCTGCACTGAAAGCAGTGGCACAACTGGATTAAAAATACGACACTTAATACCCATTTTTTTGAGTTTTTTATCATATCTATAAGGAAGCTTAAACAGGCACCCTACATCATCATAAATGATGCGCACCTCTACCCCTTGTTCTACTTTTTCAAGCAGAATATCAAGAACAGCCTGCCACATCTGACCTTCTTCAATGATGAAATATTCCAAAAAGATGTACCGCTCTGCCTTCTTTAATTCTTGTTTTAAACGTACGAACTTCATCTCCCCTGGCGTTAGGTATTCTGATTCTGTATTTTGAGAAACTGGAAAAAAAGAAAATTTTTCTATATACCTGGCTTGGTTAGCAGCACCTTTATCCTGCCTCTCTATTTTTTCCAAGACATGTGTATCCTGTACATAAAGTGTCTGTACCTTTTCTCTGATACGTTGCATTTGTTTTTCAGTTTTTTTACCACTCTTATTGCCTGCAAAAATAAGATAAAAAAGTCCCCCAAAGATTGGGAACAGCATAATTGGGATAATGGCTGCTATTTTGTAGGCTGGATTGCTTTTATCATTGATAATTCCTAATACAGCCACCATACTAAGCAACATACACCCAAAATAGAAATAAACAAAATAATCACTAAATCCCCAAACAATCATAATAAGTACAGCCATTTGTACGGCTATAGATGCTCCCACTAAAAAAGCCCTGCCAAAAATCAATCTTAGGATTTTCCCCACAACTCGCTTCCTCCCATTTCGACTTACTCTATATTTCTTTATTTTATCATGCCCCAGTGAAGAATAAATATAATAAATATATTGATAGACACAAAAATACCTATTCTACTGATAGCATGAACTATTAATAGAATAGGCGCATCTTGATAAAATTCTGATTTACTCTTGCTTTTCTTTATTGCTATATGACTCAACAAGCTCTTTCGTCGCCCCTGTTAGAGCTTCTGTTACAGCCTCAGTTAACTGCCCAGAATTTTCATTCAATGCTTGGAGTGTGTTTTTGATCACATTATTGACACCTTGTATTTTATCCAGTGTTTCCTTAGACTTACCAACTATATCAAACCCTTTGCTAAAACTTCCATCTTTTCCGTTCTCAATAGCAGTATCCAGCAATGCGAGACTTGTTTTCCCCATGAGCAGCAATAGACCGTCTAATACCGAAGGATCACGATCTGGCGCTTCCGCCTGCCCCACTAATCTGTCTATTGCAGTTCTGACTTTTGTTATAATCTCTACAACTTCCTCTTCTGATCTTGCTCCATTTACCCTGATTGGATACATTTTATTAGCCATTAAATAGTAACACCTCTTTTCTAACTATCCATTTTTTTCTACAATTTAATATTATCTTCTATCATATACAAAAACTCCTTTTCTGTACAAAAATTGGAAGCTCGTCCATCTTGTGTACAGAAAAGGCTCATTGAATAACATCCTAGATTATTTTTAAATTAGTACACTATTATAATGCTGCTGGTAAATTAATGGTCAGAAAGCTTACGACATTATCGTTGGTATTGGTAATTGTAGTATCTTCAACATCACTTGTAGTTTGACCTTGAACTTGTAATTGTGCCTGCAGCTGTGCCTGGAACTGAGCTTGAAGCTGTGCCTGCAGCTGAAGCTGTGCCTGAATCTCTGCCAAAATCTCTACAACTACGTCTTGACTCTCACCATAACTTTCATCATAATCATAGCTATGACATTTTGGTTTACATGCGGGTCTACAGGGTTTGCATTCAGGTCTGCAAGGTTTGCATGGTTTGCATACGGGTCTGCAAGGTTTACAACATCTATTTCCCATACTAAACACTCCTTTCAAAATGGTTATGGTATATAGTATGTTATGATGGACAAAAGGTTACAAGTATTGCCTTAAAATATCAATTATTTAACTTATTTTAAACCACGAAACAGCCTCTGATAGACTTTCCGTCTTTCCTTTAACTTCTGTCAGAAGTTCAACAATTTCATTGGCTTTTTCCAGGGAGGTATTGGATTTGCTTGCTATGACAGTTGTTCTTTCTGCCCCCTCAACACTTGCTTCTGTGATACTGTCTATGGCTTTTATCACATCTTGTATAGATGCCAACAGCTGCTCTGAGGTAGCACTGAAGTCAGATACCATCTGATCAATACCATCTGCATCCTGATGATATTGCCCCGTTGCATCAATCATTATTTCATAATCCTTTTTGACTTCATAGGCTACAAAACTTGATAGTTTATAGGCACTCTCTGATAAATGGGTAACAGCATTTTTTATAATTTCAGCAATAGCTTGTATTTGACTCACCGTATGGGTAGAATCCTCAGCAAGTTTTCTAATTTCTGTAGCTACTACAGCAAAACCTTTTCCTGCATCACCTGCTCTTGCTGCTTCAATGGCTGCGTTTAGTGCAAGTAGATTGGTTTGTGATGCAATTTGCAGGATGGCATCCGATAAAACCGTAATCTCTTTGACTGCCTTTGAATCTTCAATTGACTTATCTAACATCTTTGTGGTTTCTTCCATCATCTCTAGTGCACTCTTTTGAGATGTCATCATACCACTTCTGATTTCATTGGCTCTCATGACCATACTATTGGCTGCTCTTGCACCATCCTGCGACTTTTCAGCTACCGTGCCAGTAGCTATCTCTATTTCATTAGAGGTTGCACTCATTTCTTCAGCTGCTGCTGCTGTCTGCTCCATCCCTGTTGATAATTGATAAGTTTCTTGTGCAATTTCTTTAAATTCGCTCTGTAAAATATGTATTTCTTGGCTTAGTTTCTCGATGATTTCTTTGGAGGCTGCTGCTTCTTTGATGACCGCCCGAATCATTTGCTGTATGGCAGCAATCATATCTTTTAGTGAATGGGATATGAGACCAATTTCATCCTTATTTTTTAAGTATTTCCCCGGCAATTCAACATTAAAATTCCCTAAAGACAATTGTTTGATAATCTGCGAAGCATCCTCAATAGGTTTTGAAATCCTTTTGCCTATAATATAAGATATTATACCAAATATAACCGCTAAAACACCCGATACTACCTGTAATAACGCTATTCTCTGTTTTACAGCTTCTGTAATATCTTTTTCTTCATTTTGTATCATGCCATCAATATCATCAACGTAATTGCCTGTTCCGATGACCCATTCAAAAGGCTCAAAAGCCAGAGTATACGCTCTTTTAGGCATTGTTGTAGTACCGTCTTTTTTTGTAAAGTAATAATCAGTGAAGCCGCCCTCTGCCTCTCTGCCATTTTTAATTAGCTCTTTTATAAAATAATTCCCTTTTTCATCCTTGCTTTCCAGCCGATTTGTGCCTTCTGTCTCATTTCCTAAAAGGACAACATTAATTCCTTCATAGGTATCCACCCAGAAATAGCCATCCTGCCCATAACTAAGCTTTCTAATGGCGGATGCCGAGAGCTCTTTGGCTTCTTCTAAGTTTATTTCACCTTTTTGGTACGTCTCATAATAACCTTGTATCAAGCTCACTGCACTTTGCACCTGTGTTGTAATAAGATTGTCAAAATCTTTTCTAATAGCCCCCTCAAATTTTTCCAAGTAAGACCTTTGTATACCAATCATAGACCAAACTGCAATACTGCTTAAAATCAGCATAACCGTCAATGAATTAATAATCGATAATAGCAGAATTTTAGTACTTATTTTTTTCATTTTAAACTCCCCTTTAATTTCAATTTTTTTTTTTATCACTCCATTCTTCATTTCTCAACATTTTTCTTGAAATTACCTATATTTTCTCATAAATAGAAGCCCCGATTTAAAAATCAGAGGCTTTATCTATGAGCTTATTTAAAATCTATTCTACTCCTACTACATTGCTTCTTCGTTCAAGTAACGCTGTATCCTGCCATACACCTTCTGCCGTTTTCCCAATGCGTTCTCTGATACCTACCACCTTAAAACCAACTGCTTTATGAAGATTTAAGCTAGCTTCATTAGTGGTAAATATTCCTGCTTGAAGCGTCCAGTACCCCTCTTCCTCTGAGTTTTGTATAAGTGCCTGCAAAAGAAGCTTTGCAACGCCTTTTTCCCTAAATTTATCTCCTACATAAACACTGACCTCTCCAACTCCCCTATAAACACATCTGCTGCTCACAGGAGTTAGTGCTGCCCAACCCATCACATTCCCCGCACCATCTGCCGCTATAATCCTGCAGCTTTTCACATGACCTGCATCCCACTCTTCCCAAGTTGGCATTTGCGTTTGAAATGTAGCCCTTCCTGTTTGTATCCCTTCAAAGTAGATTTTTGAGACCGACTCCCAGTCTTGTGTTTCCATTGTTCTTATGCGAATATCCATGTTCGTTTCCTCCTATGTCCTTAGAAATGATTATTTATCAAAAGAGCTGTAAAGATTTTTCTTTACAGCTCTGCCTAATTCTGTTTCTTTATTTTTTACTCTGCCTCTTGAAGTACTTGCTTCATAATACTTTTCCCTTCAAAAACAGCACCCTCTCTTATAGAAATACTTTTAACCTCTATATCCCCAAAGATTTTACCCGTAGGCATAACTTCTGCCAGTCCCTGGCTTTTAATGTTGCCCTTGACCGTT
>JAQSYC010000107.1 GCA_029256345.1 Clostridia bacterium
AGTTTCACTTCCACCGCTTCCGTGTGCTAAGGTCACGCGTTCCATCTTATCACCTCAATTGTTATATTTATAAAAATTCATACAGGTGCCTTCACTGGATACCATACAAGCCCCAATGGGGTTTTCAGGAGTACAGGATGTTTTATACAATCGGCAGTCTGAAGGTTTTTTGAAACCCTTCAGTACTTCACCACATATACAGCCGCTAACTGCTTTAACTTGAGGTAATGTTAAGTCAAACTTTAATAAGGCATTAAAGTTATTAAAGTTTGACCTTAAGCTTAGACCAGTCTTATCAAGTTTGCCAAGTCCCCGCCAGGAACTTATGTCTACTTTGAAATAGTGGTCTAAAAGAGCTAAAGCCTTTGTATTGCCTTGTGCTTTAACAACTCGGGTATAGAGGTTTTTACAGGTATAGGAGTGTGCATGGGTCATCTTGATTAGGGTATAAATAGCACCGGCAATATCCAATGCTTCGAAGCCTGATATGACCATTGGGACATGATACTTTTCAGCTAAGGCATTAAAGGGAGCCGTTCCGGTAATCGCAGCCACATGGCCTGGGCATATAAAACCATCAATAACAATACGATTATCAAATATAAGGCTCTCCATGGCATAGGGCATCGTTTTAAGACTGAGGAGCAGACTAAAATTAGGGATAGAAAGAGCTATAGCCTTTTGAAGAGTTAATGCAATACTTGGGGCGGTAGTTTCAAATCCTACACCTAGAAAGACGACTTCTTTATGTCTGTGGGTCTGGGCCAGAGTGATGCAGTCAAGAGGAGAATAGACAACCTTAATGTCAGCACCATTGGCTTTGGCACTATTTAGGGAAGAGGTACTTCCAGGTACCTTAAGCATGTCTCCGAAGGTGGCAAGCAAGACCTCTTTGCGGTGAGACAGCTCAAGTGCTGCATCAATATAGCCAATATCTGTAACGCATACGGGACAACCGGGGCCTGATAGGAGCTGAATGGAGGACGGTAAAAGTTTATCCAGACCATTTTTATAGATACTCATCGTATGGGTCCCGCAGACTTCCATAATATTAAGTGGAGCAGTATTTAACGTACGGATTTTTGAGAGTAACTTTTGGGTGAGATCAGGATTTTTGAAAGCATTAATAGATGTCATAGGTTCACCTTCTTAAAAGTCATCGCAGAGCATCTTAAAGACCGCAATTGTTTCGAGAGCTTCAGGTTCACTCATTTTCTGAACCCCATAGCCTGCGTGAACTAAAATATAATCATCTACTTGAACATTTTCAACTAAAGAGGTATCCACACGTTTTTGTACTCTTCCAAAATCGATTAAAGCATCATAGTCATAAACGGCTATAACTTTGCCAGGGATAGCAATACACATACATAGTCACTCCTTTATTAACTCAGAAGCTATCACCAGCTGTCCGAGAGATAAACCACTGTCATTGCAAGGAACTAATTTATGGGTGATAACGTCAAAGTCATTTGAGATAAGCAGATGATGAAGTCTTGTAAAGAGCAGTTCATTTTGAAAGACACCGCCGCTGAGGGCGACTTTGTTAAGTTTAAAAGACTGTCTTAAGTGCTGACATAAATCCAGAGTAAAGACGCAAAGCGTGTTATGAAATTTCCTGGAAATAATACAAGTTAGAGTACCTGATTGCAAGTCTTTGACTATATCACGAATAAGCACAGTGTAATCAATGACCCAAATGCCATCAGTTTCTGTGAGATTGTAAAGGTATAAAGCCTCAGTAGCTGGACTGGAGCTAGCCAGATTCTCAAGGTAAATGCAAGCCTCAGCCTCATAGCTTATAGAGGAACTAAACCCAAGCAGAGCGGCTACTCCGTCAAACAGTCTGCCCATACTGCAGCATAAAGGAGACCTGATATTATTTTTCAACATAGAGAGCAGGGGCGCAGTTTCATTGGAGGTTACATAAGAAGGCAGCACAGTATCAAGTGCTTCTCCAAAGCTTTCATACAAAAGACTTATGGCCATGCGCCAAGGCCATACAGTAGCACGGTCGCCTCCGGGCATTTTAAAGTAATTTAAGTGACCAACTCTTTGAAATTCTTTTTTATTACAAATCAAAAACTCACTACCCCACAATCGTCCGTCGCTTCCATAACCTACGCCGTCAAACGCAATACCTATCACGGTATCCTCTATATGATTTTCTGCTAAGCAGCTGACAATATGAGCATGGTGATGATAAACACCTATTTTTTTACCAGTATATGCTTCAACATAGTCTTTATGCCAGAAATGGGGATGATGGTCATAGGCAATGGCCTGCGGCACTATGTTATATAAAGTTTTTAAATGATTAATAATATGGGTCAGATGCCTAAGCGTCTCAACTGTATCAATATCACCTATATACTGACTCATAAAACAATAATTTTGCTTAGAGATACAGAAAGTGTTTTTAAACTCACTGCCTAAAGCCAATACTTGATCAGAATCCACATGAAAAGTGTAAGGCGCATAGCCTCTTGCGGGCCTTATCACCCGTTCTTCTTCTAAAACAACCTTCACGACGGAGTCATCAACAGGAATATGAATAGTACGGTTATGTAATAAATAATAGTCAGCTATTGTAGCAAGCTGTTCCAAGGCCTCGTGATTTTCATAAAGCATGGGCATGCCGGAATGGTTGGCGCTTGTTGCAACCAAGGCAACAAGGGAGTCATCAAACAGCATATGATGAAGAGGGGTATAGGGAAGCATGACACCGAGGTTTGGATTATCAAAGGCTATTGTATAGGGAAGTTTTTTGTTTTTCTTTTTTAAAAGCAGAATAGGCTTTTTAGGGCCTAATAAAACCTTTTCTTCTTCATCACTTAAACAGCAATATTGAAGGACCGTCCCCCGGTCTTTGAGCATGAGGGCCAGGGGTTTAGTGGGACGTTTTTTGCGGTGTCTGAGGGTTGAGATAGCTTTAGAAGAAGAGGCATCACAGATGAGATGAAAGCCTCCTATGCCTTTGACCGCAACAATATAGCCGGCTTTAAGAAGCTGCCTGGTTTCTAAAACGGGGTCAGAGATTACTAGGGGTATGCCTTTGTGATCTAAGAGGGTAAGCTCAGGACCGCAGTTAGTACAGCAGGTTGGCTGGGCATGAAATCGTCTGTCTAAGGGGTTTTCATATTCAGTCTTACAAGCTGGGCACATTTTAAAGTCTTCCATAGTTGTAAAAGGTCTGTCATAGGGTAAAGCCTTGATAATAGAAAACCTTGGACCACAGTTTGTGCAATTGGTAAAGGCATAATGAGAGCGCCTAGTATCTTTAATATTACGGATATCCTCAAGGCACTCAGGACACATGGCAATATCAGGGGATAAAAGGGTGAGGGCTTCATTTGTAAAGGTACTTTTTAATATGTTAAAAGAATCATAATCCTGTATTTCAGCAGGTTGAATAAGAATTTCTTCTATGTGAGAAAGTTGTGGGGGATGGAGGTTAAGCTCCTGTAAAAAACAATCAATATTTACAGGAGAGCCTTCCAAATGTATAGAGACACCAAAAGAACTGTTTTTCACAGTTCCCTTTAGAGAAAGATTAGCAGCTAATTGATAAACAAAAGGCCTAAAGCCCACGCCTTGAACAATTCCTTTAACCATAATGGATTTAGCAAGCATATTTAAAACACCTTTTTCTTTGTATTAGTAGTCTTTATCTAAGATAAGACTTTGCAAGAACTGTAAAATTTCTGTACATATAGCATCAAATTGATTTTGCAACACCAAAGAAAGCTCAAAAGAAAAATCTATGCACTCTATTTCAATGCCAATAAGATACCCTTTTATATCTGGGTAATAAACCCTTAGCAGATGAAGTAATGTCATTTCATGGGCTGAAGAGGACGCACAGACAAAGGGGTCACATTCTGAGAGTTTAAAGCAGCTAACGGTTCCGGGCTCGGTATTTAGATAAGTACTGTCGATAATAATGATGAAGTCCTCTTGATTAATACAATCCAGACAGAAAAGGGCATCGGTTTCGCCGATGATAGCTTCTATCGAAGGGGATAGTTTATGAATATCAGGCTGAAGTCTCTCAAGTATCCTGACACCTATGGCGTCATCACGTAGCAGGATATTGCCTATTCCAAACAACTTAATCATCATATAATCCGTATAGTCAAAGGCGAGTATCTGTCACTGGTAACATGAGCTGCACAGTTAAGGCAAGGGTCAAAGCTGCGCACAATTCTTCCGATTTCCACTGGGTGAAGCATATCTTTAATATAAGTACCGATAAGTGCTTCTTCAACAGGACCACGGACCTCGTTATTGTCGCGCGGGGAAAGATTCCAAGAGGATGGCGGCATTAAAGTGTAGTTAGAAACGATGCTGTTACCGATATCCAGCCAGTGGGTAAGTGCACCACGGGAGGCTTCTGTGCGGCCGATGCCTCTCGCTATAACTGGAATAGGCCATCTTTCTTGATAAGCTGGTTCAAGTCTTATAATTTCAAGGAGTCCTTGCATACACTCACAAATTCGGAGTGTTTCTAAAGCTCTTGCAATAAGCCGATCCATGGCTGAAATGCCGCGGGTATAGTAACCATTGATATACATCCTAGCCAAGGGACCAACCTCCATAGGAAAACCTCTGTATCTTGGGGCGCTTACCCACGAGTAGGCATCGGGCTTGGTTGCATCAGGAGTCACTAGATTATTTCCGGGTATAATCACATCACCAGGAGCATTGGCCCAGGTAAATCTAAGGTCTTCTATCATAGATCCGGTGTCCACAACATCCTCTTTGACCCCATTAATAATCACCCCAGGAAAGGCAAATTTAACAGGGAAGGCAGGATTATCATAAAGGCCATAACACAAAAAGTTGCCATAACCTCCTCCCATTTCATAATAATCACTATAATAACTAGCGATAATATACATATCTGGAATGAGAGAGACCTCAACAAAATTTTTTATCTCATTCAGAATAGAGGCAGCTTCATTAAACTCTATAATAGTCATATTAGTGGTTGTACCACCTACAAAAATCCCATGGGGATGAGGGGCTTTGCCAGCCAAAGTAGCTAAAGCTGTATGAGCCTTTCTGCTAAAGCTTAAAGAGTCAAAATAATCAGCAGTAAGCCGGGCATTAATATCTGGTGGTAATCTAAAGTCAGCGTTTGCAGCGTCTGTTTTGTGAAGTGGATTCACATTTTCTATATTCACGTAGTCAGGGAAAACAAATTGATAAACATGTCTTAAATGATTTTGTAAAAATTCAAATCCATCGGTCAATTCTCTTACAACAACACCGTTGGGAGAAGGGATGACGCCCAAGGCTTCTTCGAGGGCTAAAGTGGCTGCCAGAGTATGGTGAGTGCAGCATATACCACATGTTCTAGCTGTTAAATAAGGCATATCTAAAGGAGGCCTTTCCCTAAACATGGCCTCAAAACCACGGAACTGCATACCGCCGCTTCTAGCTTCTACGATAAAGTTGTTTTCTACTTCTACACTGATATCAAGAAGCCCGCTTACTCTTGATACAGGGTCAATTTTAATTTCTGTTCTTGCCATGTCATCACCTCGCTTAATATCGTACAAAAGGTTCCATCAAATCCGGAAAACCAAAAGAAGCACAGCCTATACAGGTAGAATTGGTGCCTATAGGCCAGCTATCACTATCATTCCATCTGGTCAAAGGGCAGGTGGTTCGGGTGATAGGGCCTCGGCAACCTAATTTAAACATACATTCGGGATCACCATAGGTGTTGGCAAAAATACCATAGTCAAAAAAGGCTCTTCTGGGACAACGTTCATGGATGGTAATACCATAGAAGGTAACGGGCCTGCCTATGGAATCTAGCTCTGGCATACCGAAATTTAAGATATAGCCAATGGTACCCAGTATCCAGACTGGATTAACTGTACAGCCGGGTATATTGATAACGGGTTGATCAATAGCTTGATTAAAGGGGACTGCCTCTGATACATTAGGTCTTCCGGAGGTAGGGTGTATCTGAATTGACAGTATTTAATATTTGTTCGTAGGCCGCCTCACCTGAATCAGCCATAATACTATTAAAAAAGGTCATATTAACCATCTGTGTTAAAAGGTCCACAAGACCTGGATTGGCCCCGTCTAAAAGGGCGATAACCTCGCCAAAACAGCCGGAGGTTTCAAGCCAGATGCAGTTGGGTTTTTCAATAGTACCTTGACGTATTTTTTCAATAGCCATATTGATATAGTTCATAGGTATATGATATTTGCTGTCTGGCAGAGGACAGTTTGTAGGGTTCAAAGCGCACCTTCTTTCAGTCTTTTTTTAGTCTTCCTACAATAGGAACAAATTTGGCCAGGGTAGTTAGGTCGCTGCAGCCATGCATATTAGAACAAATGCAATTACGCCAACTAGATTGATTGGTGACATCAAATACAATATCAGCGACTATTATATATTTAGGGTGGTTATGCTGACCGTCATAGTAGCGGTTTAGTTCTCCAATTGTAAAAAATCTATAAGGAATTAAAAAAGGAAAATTGTCAAAAACAGAATAATTACCGCTATTGGTGGTGGGGCCAGTAAAACCAGTGGGGCCAGTAAAACCAGTACAAGCCCTAGCGTGGGCAGTTGCATCCGTGCCTGCTAACATGCCGAAGTGAGTCCCGCCACCCCAAGTGGCGATGTTGCTTACATTAAAAACAATACCATTAAGAGCCACATAAGAAGCCCTGCCATCTAAGCCATCATAGTTACTAAGTTCTTCCGAGGTGAAAACTCTTTCGGGCACGTTAAAAGGAAGAATAGAAGGCAGTGGAATAGGATTAGAAGGCGGGTTCTGCAGTGCGGTTTCAGGTATATTTAAGGGCATATTTGGAGAGACTGCAGAAGCTGATTGCTGTCGTTCAATCTCTTTAACAGCTAGAGGATGGGACTTCTTTAAAGAACAAAGATCAGCTTCTAGTTTTATAAGCTCCTGTAGATAAGAGGTGATAGTGCTGGGGTTACTAAGTGATGAGAGAAGTTTTTTAGTATTTCTTATTTCTTTTTTAAGATAAGAATCATAAGATTCTTTGAGAGAGTCCATATGTAATCCTCACCAATCTATAAAATATCTTATACATATATATTCTGAGCATACAAATAAATATGTGTGATATGTAGTACTGAGCGGTATTTCTATAGTACAGCTTTTTAGTCAGAAGTATGATGTAACAAGGTCTTATTTTAATGGAGACTATTATATAAAGGTAAAGTCGGGGACAAATAATATAGAGATTTTTAAAAAGTATATGGCAGAAAAGGGCTGGGAGTTGGAAGAAGAAGGAAAAGATAAACTTTTATTTGCCAATGAGAAGGGAAAGACAAAAGAAGTCCCTAAAGAAAATATAAAAACAATGCTCTATGAATAATAGGATGGACTTTACCTCATATTTAAAGTGTACGCCTAACAGGGCAAGGAATGCTTTGATCTCAAAAAACTATAGGGGACTATCTTTAGTAACACCAATAAATTCATAAGGGATATCGCAATGGATAATATATTTTTTGAAGTCATCATAACTTATGATAAAAGTAGAGGTATTGATATTAGGATGAAATCCTAGTTTGGACTGTTTAGGCAGATCTTCATCTAGAAGAAGAGTTAGCATTTTGCCTTTAGCATGGATAAGACCTAAGGGGCTGACAGAACCTGGGGTGACGCCAAGCAGTTCTAAAAGTTTGTCCTCTGTGCCAAAAATAAGACTGGCAGCTTTTAGTTTTTTGCGTATTGTGTTGAAATGAGCTTTTTTATTTTGGAGCATGGTTACTAAATAATGTCTGTCAGCTCTTTTATCATAAAGAAACAGGTTTTTACACACATTTCCCTCAAATTGTCCAAGGTTTTTGATATCCTCTATGGTAAAGGCAGGTTCATGGGTAATCCGGGTATAAGTAATATCAAGCTGATTTAAAGTTTCTAAAATAAGTTGATCCTCGTTCATTACAGGGTACTCCTTTGTAGTAAAATAGTTATATTAACTTTATGATATAGATATCCTTTGGAAATATCAAGCTATAAACAACTCCCCTGTCTAAATAGGTACATTTAGACAGGGGAGTTGTTGCTAAAAAGATACAAATAGACGATTAAATATATTTTATCTAGTTTGCGGGAACTAATAAAGTGCTGCCAGTATAAATCTTATGTACATCAGCGAGTTTGTTGATTTTGGCAAGTTCTTGATAAGTAGTTCCCACTTTTTTTGCAATAACCGCAAGGGTATCACCGGATTGAACAACATATTTAACTAAAGTATTTTGAACAACTGGTGCAGGAGCCGCTATAGGAACAACTACAGCTGTAGGTTCAGGTTTTACTTCAACCTTCACTTCAGCTTTAACTGGTTCCTTAGTTTCAACTACAGGAACAGTTGCAGTGGTTAAGGCTTTAACTTTACCTGTTAATGTGATATCTTTTACCCCTTTTAGAGCGATGTAGTCTATAACAGCTTCATCTAGGGCCGAGAACTGTCCAGTATTCGGTTTGCCGCCAAACATGGTGTAGCCATCACCGCCAGCAGCCAGAAAGTCATTGGTAGCTAAAGAATAAATTTTGGTTTTATCGAGAGCTTTGCCACCGATTTTCACTTCTTTAACACGACCACCAGCCTCAAGAGAAGGATCAAAGGTAAAACTCATACCACCGATGTGAGGGAAGCAGCCTTCTGGTGCAGGGTATTTAGCCACGCCAACTTCAAGCGCTGATAAAAGTTCAGCTCCAGTCACATCTATGCTTACGATAAAGTTTCCAAAAGGAAGTACATTAATAATATCTTTTTTAGTGATATCCCCGGATTCAATAGAAGCACGGATGCCGCCGCCGTTGGTAAGAGCAACATCAGCACCT
>JAQSYC010000108.1 GCA_029256345.1 Clostridia bacterium
CTGTGTCTGAAGATTAAACTGCTCTGGAACTAATAGATAAAGATCTGTAAAGTAATCTTCCTTTAGTTCATTTTCTATTTGAGTATAACAATAGGTCGTCTTTCCACTCCCAGCTCTTCCTAAAATAAATTCTACATTCACTCTACAAAACCTCTTTTCTTTAGGTTTATCATCCATCTATAGTCGCTTGCTCTCCATCTATTGTACCATATTTTGTATTTAAAAATCCTCTATGGATTTTCTGCCATAGAGGATTTCAAACACTTTTAGTGATCATTCATTTCTTAGTTTTATTCCTAAGCCAGCATCTTGAGATAAGACTTCTTGAGCTGCGCGATATCGCTTGGATTAATATAGGGATGGACACTTTCTGCACCATCTAACATAATGAGCGCTTCATCCAAATAAGGAATACTCTGAGATGGCTCCTTGGTGACCTCCAAACTAATCTTTGCCAGTTCTTCAAAAAACTTGACCTTTTCTATAATATATTCTTCATAAGCCCCATGGGTAGCTTTATCAAATCTGAAGGTATTTTCCTCATAAATATTTCTAAGAATCATATACGCTTCCTTTATCTCACCCATTTCATAAAGTAGCTTTGCCATATACAGCTTTGAATTCCAGTGGTAAGGGTCCCGATATATATATTCCGGAATAACCTTTCCTTTCTCTTTTAAATGCGCCTTAATGGTTAATAGTTTATCTGTATCCATTATGCAATCCCCCTCAATAAAACATTTTATATCATACTTATTATATAATGTTATGTATAAATTTCTCTTATTGTTACATATTTCCAATTGCACTGTCAAGCAAATATTTATATCTTAAGCCACATTTAACTTTTATTTAGTAATAGAGGGCGTGGACTCACTAAATGGACTTATTCTTTACTCTATTTTCTCTATCAAAAACTTAGTCCAACCAAAATACCGTAGCCAACAAATGATATTACTGTAGAATATACCAGTAGCTGCGTGAAAAAATCTACCTCTTCCCGCTTTTGAATATACAATGGAAGAATATAGGGCGCTGGCAATAAAATAAAACCGTAAAAAGCCTGGATAAACAGCTCATCTAAGTCGGGAATCAGGCGTATTATAGTAAATAACACCAGTGTACCAAGCCCGATCACCAGTACAACCCGTGATAAAATATAGGCTACTGCTTTGCGAAGGTGTGTACGCTGAAAGACCATTGTATACCCGATGACAATCAGAATCAGCGGTGAAGTCAGCGGCTTGAGAAATGTTATAACCGCAATCAGGCTTTGACCAATAACATGCTCATTCATCAGAGGACGTATTCCCGTAATATTCGCCGCTACCCCTAAGACAATGGCGATAATCGTCGGCGTCTTTAAAAATTGCCCAACGGTTTCCGTAAGATTAAAAGACTTATCCTCGGATCCTGAAATCAGAGGTACATAAAAAAACCAGATAAACAATTCATGACCAAAGCCAATAAGCATGATGACCGGTAGCTGCTCCATTCCCCAGATGGCACCAAAAAGACCGACCCCAATCATCCCAAACTCAAATCCCGTCATATACCCCTTCGTATAAAACATTTCAAAAGTCTTCGGAAAAAGCTTATGTAACCCACTTCCAATTCCATACAGCAGCCCACAATAAATAAAAATTAACCCAAAAAGCAATAGATACGACACCTCAAGCGTCATCGTCGAAAATGCATCAAACAAAACAGCTGGCAACGCAACTCCTATAATCAAAGTCTTCAAACCTTCTATAAATACATCTGAAAATAATTTTTTCCATTTTGCAAAAAAACCAATCCCCATCAATAAAAAAATGGGTAACAACCTTCTCAGCACTTCCTCCATAATCTACATCCCCTTATGACTACTGTGTTTTTCATATTCCATAACATTTCTTGCTGAGAATCGTCTCATCTTGAATAGATTTATTGGTAAATGTTTATTAATTTATTTCTTAGTTATTATAAAATTATCTACCCTATATTTTTCATTATCATTAACAATCCTTATCAAACCAGTAACTTCAAATTCTGATTCGCTACTATCATCGTACACATTTGTTATTAGTGCTCTAAAAGATAGTGTCCCCTTAGGGTAATTATCAGCCTCCTCGAATTTGAAGTTGGATGCTGTTACTTTATTGATGTTTGAATCCAGTACATCCAATTTTGGTATTATTCTATTTGCGGCCAGTTTTTCTTTACCCTTTTCAGTCAAGAGGTCACCAAAAATTTGGCCGACGAAAGCATCTATTTCAGTATGATAGAACTGAGATTTAGTCAGCTCTTCTAAATCATCCTTTTTTTCATATTGTGAATAATATGAATTTATAAAATCAATTGCTACTTCTTCTTTATTATCATATGCGTTACATCCTATAAAAGCCAATGCCACTAACAGAGCCAGAAATAATGCTAAGGTTTTTTCCATTGCGCTCACTCCTAACTAACTTGAATTTACTCTCATTTCATTGCACCTAATAGATTTCCACCCTAATATGATGATATTGTAGGTGATTTTCTGTTTCTACCTTATTTTATACTTTAATTTAAGAATTTTCAAGTAATTATTGTCTGTGCAACGACTACATCTATGGATGGCCTTGTCAGTGCTATTTTGGCGGAGACTCCAAGCACCCTATTCACTTCTTTTCAAACACAAATAAGGGAAGCCCCAAAAGGACTCCCCCTAAAAATTCACTCTATTCTAATCGGTCAAAGTAAAATCCCATCAACCGTTATCTACACTCTTTATACTATAAAACCCTCTTCGCCCCAATAAATGGCTTACTGCCACTAGAAAAAGCATTACTAATGATAATCCCTGTTCTCTCATCATTGGCATGAATAATCTTTCCGCCGCCAATATAAATAGCTACATGAGATACATGTCCTGAATAACCATAAAATAACAAATCTCCTTTTTGAAGATTATCTGAACTTATCTCATACCCGCTGTTAGCGTATTGCATGCCAGAGCTTCTTTGGATACTGATTCCAAAGTTTCGCATAATTTGTTGCGTAAAACCAGAACAGTCAGTCCCATTGGTTAAACTACTGCCTCCATAAACATAAGGATTCCCTAAAAATTGTTTGGCATAAGCTACAATGGAATCCCCTAACCCACTAGATTTAGAAACAGATGTATTTTGCACTTTTCTGCTTTGTGGTTTAACTGGTTTATTAAATTGCTCTTGTGTAACAGTCACTCTTTTAACATCTGCAAGTGCCTTAGTTGGCAAATATTTGAGCATCTCTTCTTTTACAAAATCTTTATGTACAAATCCTTCAAAGCCCTCTTGGCTTATTTTATACCAATCTCCTACTTTATAATGAACAGAGATTTCATCTCCTTGAAAAAACTTTCCAATAATTTCTCCCTTTTCCGTGGATGGATAATCTCTTACGTTAAGACCTCCATTAACTTCTGCAGTTGCAACTACTCTATGTACTGCTATGTACTCTGATTTTACATAAGCCCTGGAATCATCTTTTAATATAAGCTTTAACCAATCGTTTTGTTCTGCAACGATCTCTACTGGTACACCTACCCCCACTTGCTGTAGAATTCTGGAATCAGTTGAAGCCCCTTCTCTTACATTAAGTGTGCCTGTTGCCACAGTGCCATAGGCTTGTCCATAGGCCAGACTTGGAATAATAGCTGTCATAGCCATCATAACAGTCCCTAGTAATATCTTCTGTAATCGCATCTATACGTCCTCCTTAAGAATGTTCGTTTATATTATGTATTGATAGATAAATAGTTTGCAAGAAATATATTAACTAATTGTTACAAACTTATTATATATAAAATGGATAATTGTGTCAAGTTTTAAATTATACGTCATTAATTCCAAGGATTATTTGGTAAAAAGCAAATAAAAATCCCTATACAGCTTATTATGGCCGTATAAGGAGTTTTATTAGATAAAACCTAATGCAATATTTTGTTTTTTTATAAAATAAGACAGTTCATGTTTGGATTGCGGAGCTGTTTCATACACGCAAAACTCTGGATTGATTAAGGCAATAATATCTTGTACAACCTCATGATCAAATGGCTGATGACCGTCCATTTGCTGAATATGGGTTTTCAAAATTCTATTTTTAATATGCTTATCTCTAGCTGACTGATATTTTTGCAATGTATAAAGATGATCTCTTTGCATGTAATATTTCGGTAAGGTTTTATTGAGATGAACACCTTTTATATACTTTTGGGTCTCTCCCAAATCCTCCATAACTTTTTTAATATACTCAAAAGCTTGTTGCTCTGTAGCGATCTTGGGGTTGGTTAAAATGAGATGTGAAACATCCAGCAAGCAGCCTTTGTTGGGATAGTTAATGGCTGTCATCAGCTGCTCTACCAAATCAGCTCTCAAATAGGTAAGCCCCGGCCACCAAAGATTTTCAAGCAGTAACAAGGGGCCATCCGACTCTTCTTCAAACACCTCATTAATAAGCTCTATACTAGCCTGTACCACTTCCTCATCAGAATATTGATACTTGAATGTAAAAGAGTCTTCTATGAGTACATGACTGATATGAAACACCATGTATTTAGCGCCTAAAGCTTTAGCTCTTTGATACTGTAATTTGTAAGAGTCTATCATAACTTTTTTATCATAACCACCGTAATACTGCTCAACAGCCTCTTGACTTCCTAAAACAGACTTTACTTTCTCCAAATCGCCCTTCCAAAAATCCAGCCACATTGGATAAAAAGATAAATGTACGCCTTCTACAATATCGGCCGGAATTTGAGAAATATCATAATCTACTGTTAACCCCAGTTCAATTCCATCCATATTATTTTTGAGGATAAATGCTTCTATATCGCTCCAATTATTTTCAAACCATTCAAGTTGTCTCGGCACGGTAGACAGGTGAAATAATTTTTTCATATAAACCTTCTTTCCTCTTAACTTATTTAAATTTGCAAATCTCTTTTTTTGCAGCCCGCACTGCAATACGCTTAAATACCCCTAATTCTTCTTTAGAAAAATTATGTTTGGGAATAAGTTGCGCCCTGACAGGGTCTACAAAAAATCTAAAATCATTTTTTGTTTCTTTAATTTGGATAAATAAATCCCACCGCATCTCTTCTTTTGATTCACCTACATCCAGTATGATTTTGTGTTGTGAAAAAGTATAGGTGACTCCAAAAGCGAACGCAGGCAGCTGCATCTGTGCAAGCGTCACTTGCCAGGTTCTCCAGGGAATCATAATAAAGATAATCCCAGGAATGACAATGAGCATTATATTTTGCACAACAAATAAATCCAGGGGAATATCTCTGTTAAAAAGCTTATAAATAAAAAATCCAAATAGTATACCACCTATCAAGAGTGCTAATTTATTGGCGATACTTTTAAGGGCTACAGACATGTTATACCGCAATACATCTGTCACTTTAAATTTTACATCTATCATAAGTTCTTCATTTGTTTCAATGTTCATAAACTCCGTACTCCTCTTAGCTATTGTTTTCAATCAAACAAGGTTTAACAGCCTAGAGCACTCTCTATCTATTAAACCTTGCATCCAATTATTTAAAATTATTTTTCTGCAAATTGTTCATGACTCTGTTGTTAAGTGCCTCTGCGGCATTGTAACCCATCTTTTTTTGTCTGAAATTGATGGCTGCCGTCTCACATAAAATGGCTGTATTTCTTCCTGGCCTTATGGGAATCGCATTGGTCACCACATTGATGCCTAAAATCTCTGTGTATTCATTATTAAGTCCCAGCCTATCATACTGCTTGTCTTGATTCCATAACTCCAGTTTGATGACAAGGTCAATATTTTTCATTTCCTTTACAGAACCTACTCCAAAAATCTGTTTGATATCAACGATACCTATACCCCTTACTTCTATAAAGTGCCTGATGAC
>JAQSYC010000109.1 GCA_029256345.1 Clostridia bacterium
CCATCAATTGTTTTGCTGATTTCTTCTACTGTTAAAATTTCATTTCCAACTTCTCTCTCTTGTTTAAACTGAACAAAAGGGTATTTTCTTGAAGAAGCAGGCATCTCATCTAATGAAATTTTATCAAGTAATTTTTTACGTGAAGTGGCTTGTTTAGATTTAGATTTATTAGCGGAAAACCTCGTAATAAAGTTTTGAAGTTCTTTCATTTGATCTTCTTTTTTCTTGTTCTGAGATTTCATAATCTGCTGCATCATTTGACTGGATTCATACCAGAAATCATAGTTTCCTACATACATTCTGATTTTTGCAAAATCAATATCTACAATATGTGTACATACTGTATTAAGGAAATGTCTATCATGAGATACTACGATAACCGTTCCCGGAAAATCCAGAAGAAAATCTTCTAACCAATTGACAGACTGAATGTCTAAATGGTTAGTAGGCTCATCCAGTAGCAGTATGCCTGGCTGTCCAAATAAGGCCTGAGCCAAAAGCACTTTCACCTTTTCTCCACCCTTTAGCTCTTTCATCTGTGCATAATGAAGGTCTGTTGAAATACCAAGTCCCTGCAAAAGCTGTGAAGCTTCTGACTCTGCTTCCCAACCATTCATCTCGGCAAATTCTCCTTCAAGCTCTGAGGCTTTTACGCCATCTTCATCTGTAAAATCTTCTTTTGCATATAATGCTTCTTTTTGTTGCATAATTTCATACAATCTTGCATTACCCATAATAACAGTCTGAAGCACTTCACACTCATCATATTGATAGTGGTCTTGTTTAAGCACAGACATTCTCATCTTTTTAGGAATAGACACTTCTCCGGAACTGCTGTCTATTTCACCTGATAATATTTTTAGAAACGTAGACTTTCCTGCTCCGTTTGCACCAATGAGTCCATAACAATTTTCTGGTGTGAACTTAAGGTTAACATCGTCAAAAAGCTTTGTTCCTCCATACTGCAAACTCACATTTGTAACTGTAATCATATTGCAATCATCCTTTTATCTCTTTGTCTTTAACAGTTTGTATTATATCATAAACTTTCCTCAAAAAACACCCATTAAAAAGTTTAAAAGACACAAATTCATGTGTCTTTTAACTTATATTTCTATTTTATTGTCATTATTCTCCATCTTTTCAGTGATACCTTTGTTGGTTACATTTTTAATAACCTCTAACAAATTGATGCCTGTCAATGCATCTACCACTTCCGGCACCTGTGACATGATGTTTGTCACACTCTTTGATATTTTGCTAGCTCCACCGTCGCCGCCATTATCAATTACAATAATTTTCTCTGTTTTGCTAAGTGGTTCTGCAATATATTTTGCAATTTCAGGTAATTTTTGTGCTAACATCTCAATAATAGCTGCATCCCCATACTGCTTGTAAGCTTCTGCCTTTTCCTTCATCGCATCTGCCTCAGCCTTCATCGCATCTGCTGTGGCCTGGCCTTTGAGCCTTATAGACTCTGCTTCTGCCATACTTTTAATCCTTATGGCCTCTGCCTCTGCTTCTGCTTTTTTAATCTGCTCAAAACGGTCAGCTTCTGCTTTTTTCTCTGTTTTATACTTATCAGCCTCTGCAACCTTTTTAATAGTTGCTTCTAACTCTTTTTCTTTTTTTATAACTTGCTGTTCTGCAATCTGAGTTTGTTTTTGCTCTTCAAACAATTCCGCATCCTTTTGGGCCTGTATTACCTGCTTTTGAACGATATTTTTCTCAACTTCATAGGCAAAGTCCGCTTTTGCCTCTGCTTTCTTTTGTTCTTCTTTATAAGCCTGAACCTTTAATCCCTTTTCCTTTTCGGCCTTGGCTATCTCAGTCTCTGCCAAAAGCTGTGCTTCCTTGCCTCGCCTCATAGCTTCAGCCGTTTTTTCCATTTTTTCTCTGTCTGCTTCCGCTTGTGCAATCGCTGCATCTTTTTTGACCTTTGCAATTTGTTTGACCCCAAGAGACTGTAAATAGCCGTTTTTATCATCAATATCTCTTATTGTGAACGTCTTAATATCTAGTCCCATCCGTTCTAAGTCTGCCTTAGCAATGTCTTCTACTTGATCTGCAAAACGCTGACGGTCACTATAGATTTCCTCTACACTTAACTTAGATACCACTTCCCTCAGTTTTCCTTCAAGTACATCCTGAACCGTACTTTGAATAACTGCTATGGTTTCTTTTTCCTTGCCTGTATTAAATTGCTCCATGGCTTGAAGAATACTATCTTTTTGAGACTTAACTTTTACAATAACAACCCCATCTGTATCGATCGGTACGCCATTACTATCCAGCGAATCTGTTGTTCTTACCTCCACTTTAATGTTCTCCAGTGAAATGCGGTGTGCTTGTTCAAAAAAAGGAATAACAATGCCACCTGCTCCCGTAATCACTCTTTTTTTAAGCCCTGTTACTACAATCGCTTTATCTTGTGGTGCTTTTTTCCAGGTCAGTGCAGTAAGCACAATCAGCAAGATTACTCCAATTGCAATAGTAATCCCTATAACTGGTATTTCTGACATATCGAACGCCCCCTTATGATATTTAAATATTCTTATAATTAAAATCATACTACATTACTTAGTATATGACAATTATTTATTTGTACTACAATAAGTCTTTTATTCATAATTATATTATAAATAACCTATTGGACAAACGTCCTCATATGGTCATATTAAGAGAAGGAGCCATTAAATGTTATCTATTACGCAGCTTATCGAAACCCTTATGTCACTGATTAACGAGTTAGGGTACTTAGGCGTTTTTGCAGTTATCGGTTTAGAATACGCTTGTTTTCCTATTCCCAGTGAAGTCGTATTACCCTTTGTTGGCCTGAGTATCAACCACACGAATCTTGACTTTTTACTTGTTTTTTTAGTAAGTATTTGTGCAGGCTTGTTTGGCTCATGGCTTTGTTATCTTATGGGTTATCTTGGAGGCCCTCCTGTTTTGAACTGGCTGTCAAGCCATTCCAAAAATGCTAATAAGGCCTCTATTATGTTTAATGATTGGTTTAATCACTATGGAGACTGGGCTGTTCTTTTTACCCGCATCATTCCTCTCACCCGTACTTATATTTCAATATTTGCTGGAATCAATCATATGCCTTTAGGACAATTTATGCTTTACTCTTCTGTTGGCATTGGCTTATGGAATTTGATACTTATCAGTCTTGGTTTTTATATCGGTGATAATTGGGTCCTTATAAGTCAACTTATCACCACCTATACCCATTTGATTGTGGGTCTGGTCATGATACTTATTTTATCTTTAATCCTCAAAAAGGCCCTTCTTAATCCTAAAAAATCTTAGTCAAGCTTGAGTTTATTCATTTTAAATATTATAATCATTTTAAACTCATTTTTCATTAAGATTATTTTAAACCAAAGAAGGTGTTACCGATGTTAAATCAAAAAGTAGGACTTATTGTAGAAGGCGGCGGTATGCGAGGTGCTTATACAGGAGGTGTCCTGGAAGCATTCAGTGATAAAAATATTCACTTTCCTTATATTATCGCAGTATCAGCCGGAGCCAATACTGCCTGCAGTTATATTTCTAGGCAGCCAGATCGTAATAATCGCATTTATACTGAATGGATAACGGATAAACGTTTTCTTCATTTTACCAATATTTTTAGAGAAGGCAGCTATTTTGGTATGGATTTTCTATTTGACAAGCTTCCTTTAGAGCTAGATCCCTTTGACTTTGAAACCTTCAAAAGTGCTTCTTTAACTTTTAAGGTGGGTACTACTCATTGCCAAACCGGTGAGCCTGTTTACTTTGAGCCCCAAAACACAATCAAAGAGCAGGATGCCAATCAAATCCTCCGCGCCTCCAGCAGTTTGCCAGTTATTTCAAAAGCTGTACAAATCAACGGTGATGACTATTTAGATGGTGGGATTACCGATCCCATTCCTCTCGAGCAGTCTATTAAAGATGGCAATACACACCATGTTATTATTCTTACCCGTAATGCAGGGTATCAAAAAACATATTCGAGAACACTTTATCATTTATCCCGCATACACTTAAAACATTATCCAAAAGTCGCAGAAAAGATTAAAATGCGGCATGAAAAATATAACCAGACTCTTAAAGATGTTGAATTGCTTGAGCAGCAAGGACTTGTTTATGTCTTTAGACCCAAAGCACCACTGGCTATCGATCGTTTTGAAAAAGATTCTCTAAAACTCAAAGAACTTTATAAGCAAGGCTATGATGAAACCTTGCAAAGTTTGACTTGCTTTGAAAACTGGTTAAATACCTTTTAAAAAATACAGCAGATAAACCTGAAATTTATCTGCTGTATTTTTTAATTATGGAATATTTTGTTTACACTCAATTGACCTTATCCTATTATATTTTTTTGAATGATGTATTATAATGTTTACAAAGAGTTTATTTTGATATGGCCTATAACTTACATAAGGAGCGCTGACATGAAAAAACTACTTCCTCAATTGATTTGCCTTCTTTTCTTTCCCCTCGCTTTATTGCTTAATTATTTATTTTCACTTAATCCTCATATCAGTGAAAGCTTTTACTCATTAAAGCTGAACAAAATTTTTATTCAGGGTTTAAGCCGCCTTACAGGTATTTTTCCTTTTTCACTTTTTGAACTCATGCTTTATTTTTTTATTTTGTTTTATAGTTTCTATCTTTTACATACGCTCTGGCAGTTTTTCTCTAAAAAGCACTCATGGAAGTCTTTACTCTTAAAGTTTATTTCCAATCACCTTGCTTTGTTTTCTATCCTCTATTTTGTTTTTACCAGTATGTGGGGTCTTAATTACTTGCGACCTCCTTTTGGCAAAGAAAGGGGAATCGAAGCTTCTAAACATACAACCGCGGAGCTGGCTGAGCTTTATAGCTATCTCATCGATGAACTCAATAGCTTAAGCGCACAGACTCCCAGAAATACTGAGGGTTACATGACTGTAGAAGGTGGGTACAAAGGTGCTTTTGAAAGAGCTTCTTTAGGCTATCTTGAGGCTTCCAAATGGTTTCCTAGTTTGAGCGGCAATTATGGACCACCAAAAGCCATTTGGGCCTCTGAATTGATGAACTATACAGGTATAACAGGAATCTACTCTCCTTTTACCGGAGAAGCCAATGTGAATATCGCTGTATTGGATTTGTTTATTCCTGCTACAACCCTACACGAAATGGCTCATCAGCGGGGTTTTGCCAATGAAGATGAAGCTGACTTCATCTCTTTTTTAACCTGCATTTTCCACCCTGATATGGATTTTAAATATTCTGGTTATTTATTGGCTCTAGCCCATACCAATACCGCTCTGGCAAAAGATGATATCTCCTTATTAAGAGAGCTCAATCTCAATCTTTCCCCAGATGTTTTAAATGATATACGTCACAATAATACTTTTTGGGCACAGTATGAGGGAGAAGTTGAAAAAATGTCCAGTAAGGTCAATGACACTTACTTAAAGGCTAACGGTGTTTCTGATGGTCAAAAGAGTTATGGACGAATGGTTGATTTACTTCTAAGCTACTATACGCTTTCTATTAAGTCTGAAACATCATTTAACTAAGTCTGCAAATTGAGCATGGACATAACTTATTGTGCTTTGAAGCGTTTTGAGCAGTAGCATCTCCCTCTTTCTTTATGATACTGCTCGACTTGTTTTTTATGATTAGGCCCTCTATACCTGAAATAATAAAGACTCAGTTTCCATATAAGCACCTTTCTTGTCACCCTAAGTTTTTATAAAGACCATCCTTCAGCGGCGTATTATCCGAAAATAAGTTGGGATTGATGTACAGCATTTTTAAAAGCAGCTGATTCATAGGTTCACTTTTGCACAGACGCACAACAGCATCTCCAAATTTTCCTTTTGACATCACCTGGTGTCTTTCAAATATCT
>JAQSYC010000110.1 GCA_029256345.1 Clostridia bacterium
TCCCTCATAATACATGCCCAATAAAAGCTTACGGTCTAACGGAACTCCGAACACTTTAGGTCTACCCCCGCCAACTTCCACTGCCGAATGATTTAATGCTTTCCCTGTTAGTAAACTCCTCATATTGCAGCTGCTTACCCAGAGCCAAGGAGATGTAAAATCGCTGCCCCAGTTCTTATCTGCATAACCAAAAGATTTTTCAGGAATCACATCATAGATTGTGCCATCTAGAGTAACTTCTCCCCTATATTCCGTTTTAATTCCCTCTGCATGCCAAAACATTTCAAAGGCATTGATGGCACGAAAAAATGAAGAAGCTCCATATCCCACATTATAAGCAATCTTTTTATTTATAGTAAGGCACCACTTTATCTCACCTGCATTACACATATATTCAGGATGATCCAAAACCTCTTGTTGTGTAACAGCCACTTGCCCCTTCATATGGGTTTCGCTTAAGGTACACTCTTCTATTTTTACATCCAGACTATCCTTGGGGCAAGAAAAAGCAGTAATAGGGTAAAATTGGTGAATCTGCTTCGGCGACTCCCCCCATGCTCCCGCTTTAATCAAGGCATAGGATGGTCTTATGCCCTTAGCTTGATTGGATGGCAGCTGTCCTAAAATGGCCTGGTTGCCACCCAATGCAGGGTTGCATACAAAATACTCAATAAAAAAAGTCTTCTCTTCTCCCGTCTTACGGCTATAGCCTGTAAAACTATGCCACCACCAGTCATATCCCTTACGAGATAGAGCATTTTTCAACATAAACAAATTACGACTTATATCACTTTGACTCAACTTTCTCTCTCCTCTTAAAATGGATTAAACCTCCTCAAATCCTTCCTGCATTCCAAAACATTCTTTAATCATATGATAACTGATTAGAATACAGGTTATACTGCTTATATTTTATAATATAACTTTTTGGGTAAAATTTTCAATCCTACAAAAGTTTTTACCAGTTACTTATTCCTATCGCTACTTGCACCAATAATAATCGCTTTTTGCATATAAGAAACTACTGGCCCCTTTGTTTGTCTAGTAGTTCTTACTTTTCAGACACTATGCACATCCATTATGTCTCTCTATCGCCTACCGGTCAGCACTACTTACTAATGGGCCAATACTTCATGCCCCTCATTTGTTACGAGCACCATAATCTCCCATTGTGCAGATGGCTTTCCATCTGCTGTATAATCTGTCCAGCCGTTTTCTTCATCTACATATATTTCATCTGTTCCCATATTAACCATGGGTTCTATCGTAAAAATCATTCCTGGTACCATCAGCATCTCTGTTTTTTTCTTTGAAACATAACTCACCCAAGGATCTTCATGAAATTCTAAACCAACTCCATGCCCCCCTATCTCTTTGACCACTGAATAACCATTTTTTACAGCATGTTCATGGACGGCCTGCCCCATATCTCCAAGAAATGCCCAAGGCTTTACCTGTTCTAATCCTTTTTGAACGCATTCCTGTGCAACACGAACCAGCCTTTTCTTTTCTTCGTTTACAGCTCCGATACAGAACATTCTTGAGGAATCTGAAAAGTAATCATTATAAATTGTTGAAACATCCACATTAATAATATCTCCGCTGCCTAATATCACATTTCTTGATGGAATACCATGGCATATCTGCTCATTAACAGAGGTACATATGCTTTTGGGAAATCCATGATATCCAAGAGGCGCTGGTACACCCTTTAGTGTTATTGTCTTTTCATGAATAAGCCGATTAATTTCCTCTGTCGTAATACCTTCTTGAATATACTCAGTTATATAATCCAAAATAGCAGTGTTGATTTTGCCGCTTTCACGGATTCCTGCAATCTGTTGTGGTGTCTTAATAATTTTTCTCGGAGGCACTATATGCCCTTGAGTTCTATAAAACTCAATTTTTTCATCATGTTCTGCATGGCACTTTTTATACTTTCTTTGACTTCCGCACCAGCATAAATCATTTCTTCCTAATTCTTTCATCACTTTATCATCACTCCTAACACAGCTATTATAGCATTTTCTATCTATCTCTTTTCATAAATTTTCTATCTATCTGTCTACACTGTTAGCATATAAAGAAATACCCTATAAAACAGACATTTACGATTGTCTATTCTATAAGGTATACTAAGTGCCTGTATTATATTCTTATCTTTCTGATATCCTCTTTTAATCTTTCTATATCTTTCAACCAGTCTTCAATATCATGTTCATGTTCTAACTCTTCATCAAGAATGGTAACTGCCATTTGGTATGTAGAAAAATCTTTTCCGGTCGTATAAGAGGCAATTTCTTCATACCTTTTAATAGCACACCTTTCACCCGTCAGATTTTGCTCTAAAATCACTTCTACATAAGGATCTGCTGGTTCTTCATAATTACATTTTGCAAATTGAGTCCATTGATTGGGGTTAAGAATAGGCGTTCCTCCCAATTGAATAATGCGGTTTACAACAAGTTCTGCATGACCAAGTTCTTGTGTTGCATGGAGTAATAATTCTGGCTCAATTTCACTTCTCATAGGCCCTTCCATCATTCTTGCACCAATCCAATACTGATAATACGCTAACCACTCTTCCGCAAGGGCTTCATTGAGCATTTGGAGCAGTTTCTCTACATCCAGTTTAGCAATTTCTACAGCTTTTTTTCCCACTGCATGACCTCCTTTTAATGATTACTGTAATACCTTAAAAGTATTCCTCTTTATGTTAGCATGGAAATCATTCCCTTACAAGCGAAGTTTTTTCAATATTGTACTATTTTCAGTGACTACAACTCGCTCTGTTTTATAGCTTTATTCGTTTCATTTCCTTTTTCAAAGGTTATCACCGTCACGGTCACAGCATATACACTTAAGAGGATTCCTGTCGTCAGCCATATACCTTTAAAATCTAAATATCCAATCATAAAACTGCTGAAGATCCCTGCAGACATAACGCCTATTTGCAAGATGAACGAATTTAATGAAAGCAAACTTGCTCTAAGATGATTGGGTACAAGCTGATTAATAATCGTACTTTCGGTTACATTACTGACTCCCATAAATAAATAAATGCCCATATACCCAAAGATAAAACCAAAACTGTTTTTCTGAACGGCAAACAGTATGAGGCAGACAGCAAAAATAATACGGCTTATACCAAAAATCCTCCACCATCTATTTTTAAATGTCACTAAAATCCTCTGTGCGATGATGTTGCCTAAAGTCACTGCAAAAAATCCCACACAAGCAATGAACCCAAGTATCCAAGAACTATTTGGAAAAGTTGTCACACTCATAAAAGCAGGCTGCCAGTAAGTCTCTAGGGTACTTAAAAAGAAACCTAAGAAAAACACGCCACCTAAAATCAAACAAAGTCCTGGAGCAGCCCCCACAAGCTGCCCCCCCTCCTTTAGATGGGCAAGCAAAGAAACTCTTTGTCCTCTTGTCTTGGGAATTGGCATTTCTCTTATATGCACCAGTGTCAGGCACACTATAACAACAGTAAATACTACCCGTAAAACAATGTTGATTAAATAATTCCCACTAACCGCAGCTAAAATACCTCCTAGGATGCTGCCTAAGCCAAGACCAATCCCCTCCAAGACAGCGAGCCGAGAAGTTACTTTTGATAACACCTCTTCTCCTGAACGTTCAATCGCCTGGTCAATAATTAGTGCATCCAGACTACCCGATGAAAATGCACGGCCTAGCCCGTTAAATATCATAGCAAAAACCAACCATACAGTCGTAGTACCTACAAGTATCAATGAGAATGATATTAACTGAAAACCACAGGATAACAAAAACATTGTCCTTCGTCCATACAAATCGGCACAAATGCCGCTTGGCATTTCAAAACACATGACTGTAACAGCATAAACAACAAATAACAGCGGCAGTGTCTGCAAACTTGCCCCTCTTTCTAGTAAAATCAGGTTTAATACCGGCAATACTATACCTACAGAAAATTGATTAATCACCATAATAACTTGTTGCAGTCTAGTCATCTCCCAGCTCCTCTGCATTATATAATATCATTGCAAACTCCCATGGTATATAGTCTGGTGACGGAGAGGCATGCTGTTCAATATAGGTCATAATCAGTTTGATGAGTTCCTTTGACTCTTTTTCTTTTAAATAAACAACTCCGCTTAAAATATCTCCCCACTGCTGCAGATTATCAGCTTCTGCTTTTTCTTCCCTCTCTACCCGCTTTGCCAGTTGTTCACAAAAGCCCTCATAAACTTTAGCTAAAGAATTTTGCATAAATACCTTTCTTTGCTGTGTGGTATCATCTTCTTGCTCTAGACCAATTTGCACAGTTACCTGTATCGGCTTATAGAAGCTTGCGGTAATCCCATTGATCATCTCAGTATGGTCTCGTTCAATCAATCCTAATGACATCAATTTTTTAATGTGATGCTGAACACCCGATGCAGATATATTAAGCTTATCTGCCAGCATTTTCGGAGTCATCGGATTTTTATTGATATTTAACTGCCTTAGTAGCTGTTGACGTATTGGATTCATATAAATATTCAATTCTTGTTTGGTTGTAAGTCTGATTTTATCCACTGGATACCTCTCTTTTCTTCTTTACACAGATCATAACATTACGCATTGTGTAACGTCAAGTTAATTTTATTGAGGTCTCTTAAATCCACAAATGTATTTCAGTACATTATAACTATTACAAAAAAAATTCACCTTGCCATCGGTGAACAGGCGCTGCATGTGTGCACTCACATTACAACTTGTAATCTTCTACTTCTTTTTTGGTAGGTAAAGATTCTTGAGCTCCCTGGCGGGTTACAGTAAGTGCACTAACCTTTGATGCAAAACCAATAGCTTCTTTAAGTAGTTTGCCTTCTGAAAATGCAGTTGCCATTGCTCCTATAAAGCTGTCTCCGGCAGCAGTCGTATCCACTGCTTTTACAAGCTGTGCTGGATAATGGGTACTGCTTGTCCGATCAATATGAAGGCATCCATTAGCCCCTAAAGTAACGATTATCTCTTTTACCCCTTTTAGCATGAGTTCTTTTGCAGCTAACAGCATATCTTCTTGTGTTTCAAGAGTTCTTTGGCTTAATATTTCAAGTTCTGTTTCATTCGGTACTAACAAATCTGTCATTTGGAGCAATTCTTCATCCAATACTCTGGCCGGCGCTGGATTGAGTATTGTGTATTTTCCATATTGCTTTGCTTTTTTAAAAGCATATTTAATCGTATCAAGGGGTACTTCCAGTTGTGCAATCATGATATGGGATTTTTCAATCATTTTTTCTGCCTCATCAATATCTGTTGGCATGAGTTTAAAATTGGCTCCTGGCACCACAATGATGGAATTATCTCCATCCCCATTTACAATAATGGTTGCAATCCCCGTGGATGTGCTCTTAGTTACGTGAATATGAGAAACCTCAACGCCATCAGCCTTTAAGCCATTTATAAGCGATTCTCCAAATTGATCATCTCCTACTCTGCCGATCATGGCCACTTTACCCCCGAGTTTTGCAATGGCATCCGCCTGATTTGCACCTTTTCCTCCAGCTGCCTGCTTGAAATCAACCCCCAAAAAAGTTTCTCCCACCTTAGGTACCTTTTCTGTCTTAGTTACTAAATCCATATTTAAACTTCCAACAACAATAATCATATTTAACCTCCCGTTGCCAAGCAAATTAGCACAGCAAATATTTTTTAGTACAAATATACTATAACATTATTTTTACACCATATCATACTTTTCTGATTTATAATAAAAATAGAATAGCTTTTATATGTTCAGTTAAAAATAAGCTAAATCCTATGGTTAGGGGCGTTCTCTTATGCATTTCATTATATTTGATTTAGAATTCAATCAAGACTTTTCTTCTTTACAACATTTCAATCAGGA
>JAQSYC010000111.1 GCA_029256345.1 Clostridia bacterium
AATGTTTTTCTATGGACCTATGGAATCAGAACTGTGGGAGGAGAAAAGTACAAGATTAATTTAAAAACAGCGCTGATTAATCCGGGAGCCCTTGCGATGTTTTTTGGTCTGGGCCTATTTATTTCACCAGTCAAACTGCCGGACAGCATTTATCAGATTTGCAATTATCTTGGCGCCTTAAATACCCCGCTGGCCATGATGACATTGGGGGCATTTTTAGCAAAAACAAATCTTCAGGATTGCTTTAGAGATATATCCCTATATAGAATAAGTGTGTATAAACTCATTGTCATTCCAACGTTGTTTTTGCTATTTCTCTTATTTCTACCTATTACTAAGACTGTAGCCGCCACACTCATTATTGGTACAGCAGCACCTACTGGCATTATTGCACCAATGTTTGCACAGCGCTTTGATACGGAGTATACTTACAGTACAAAGGTGGTGGCTTTAACGACACTGCTCTGTATTGTCACGATGCCTGTTTTTTTAATCATTATAGAATATTTATGGAGAGGATAAAGGGATGGCCATTTAAATGTACTTGGATAAATGGTCTACATAGGAGGACAAATGAAAGGAATTTTATTAGGAATAGCAGCATCACTATTTTTTGCAGTATCCTTTGTACTTAATAGAGCGATGGAACTTGAAGGCGGAAGCTGGATATGGAGTGCATCTCTAAGATACTTTTTTATGGTACCTTTTTTACTGATTATTGTATGGACAAGAGGGAATATGAAAGGTCTTATCAGTCATATGAATACCCACTTGTTACAGTGGTTTTTATGGAGTACAGTAGGATTTGGTCTTTTTTATGCCCCACTATGCTTTGCAGCAGCTTATGGGGCATCATGGCTTGTGGCAAGTACATGGCAGATAACCATTATCGCAGGAATACTGCTGACTCCTCTTTTTTATACAGAAACCCACCAAGGAGGTAAGGTGTATCGTGTGAGAAACAAGCTGCCTATACGGGGTCTTGCTCTATCACTTATTATTTTGATAGGGATTGCTTTGATGCAGCTAAATCATAATAGTGGTATTGCTTTAAAAGAGTTGATTTTTGGAATATTACCAGTGTTGATTGCAGCCTTTGCCTATCCTTTAGGGAATAGAAAAATGATGGCAGTTTGTAAACAAGAAATAGATACTTATCAAAGAGTGCTGGGCATGACCCTCGGAAGTCTGCCTTTTTGGATACTGCTATCTGTTTTTGGGGTTATGGAGGCAGGGGTACCAAGTTCTTCACAAGTTATGCAGTCTATGGTTGTTGCTATAAGCTCCGGTGTCATTGCTACGCTTTTATTTTTTAAAGCAACGGATTTAACAAAAGGTGATACACATCAACTGGCTGCCGTAGAAGCTACACAAGCAGGAGAGGTGATCTTTGCACTGGCAGGAGAAGTGATCTTATTAGGAAGCATTTTTCCTGGCAGCTTATCAATACTTGGTATGGGTATTGTTATTGTGGGCATGGTGTGTCATAGTTTATTTTCTCATAGTAAATAGGTATAAAAACAAAGGGTTATCTCAATTTTGAGATAACCCTTTTTAGTTAACATGTTCGTGGTCTTTAATATGATCCATACAGTATTCAAAATTACCGTTACATTTGGAGCAGTATCTAAACTCCATATCAGGATCTGTAAGCTCTGTCTTACCGCATACACGACATCTGTGAAACGCTACTTTGATTGTTTCCCCAGGTCCCTTTGGCAGTTCGCGTTTTTGCTTGTTAAAGTTACGCTGGGTATGGGTAGACCGGCCTCTTAAAAGAGGAATACCAAAAAATAGTAAGTAGTTCAGTAAAGAAATAATAATAAGTGCTTTGGTTGCTACACCACTCATAAAGAAATTATAAAGCAGGAAAGCAACATTAAGCCATGCCAAATACTTTACTTTTACTGGAATGATAAAGTATATAAGGAATTGGACATTTGGGAACAAAGTGGCATAAGCTAAAAATAAGGACAAATTAATATAAAGGGTTGATCCATATCCGCCAAATAACGTAGTAGCAATCATGGTTAAGACAGCACCACTTAGATAATAGAAATTAAACTTAAAAACACCCCAGGTATGTTCAAGCTGCATGCCTATTGAATAATATAAAAAAGCCGAAAAAACAAACCAAAGCAAGCTGAATGTATTGGGAATAAATAAAAATGTAAAAATCCTCCAAATTTGACCGTGCATGACAGCATCAAAGTCAAAAACAATCAAGGGGAGTATTCGGCCTTGGGTAACGTAATAAAATAAAAATACAAAAGCGTTACCAGCTAATATATAGAGCATCAGATTTTTGATAGCATATTTTCCATATTTTCTTTCAAGTTTATCTAAAAAATTCATGGGACCTCCTTAAAAATAATACCAATATTAGGTTTTTGATGTATAATAGAGTAGTGTTTGTTACAGCGAGAAAACTCTTCTATATAGTATAGCATACTCTATACTATAGTCAAAGGGTATTAATTGAAAACAGAAAGGACAACTACTATGGAGAAATATGGTACATCATTTAAAGAATTATCCTTTAAGAAAAAAGTAGAACATATATGGGAATACTACAGGTGGCACATAGTTGCCTTTATTATAGGGGGAGGTGTTATAATCAGTTTGGCCGTTACGATACTAACACCTCAAAAGACCTATGCGGTGGATATCGTTGTAGCAGGAAAGCTTATCAGTGATGAGACTCAGCCACAGGTGATTGAACACTTTGAAAAAGAATTTGATACAAGCCTTAGCATAGCAAGTATTAACTGGGAGAACATGGGGCAGCTTGAAATGGTGATGATGCAAAAGATACCGCTTCTTGCCAGAACCAATCAACTGGACATACTCATTCTTTCTAAAGACGCCTACATGAGCTATTTGAACCAAGGAGGAATAGATCTGTTTATGCCTCTAGACACTGTGCCAGAACTTAAAGGACTATTAGAAAGTAAAAAAGATCAGGTGATTAGATCAGCTGATGTGGAGCTTACAGAAGTAGACGAAAATGGTGAGACCACCATAAAAAAACTAGAAGGTGAAGAGCATATATACGGCATAAAAGTCAGTGCTTTAGACAATATTTCTTGTATAGAGCTAGCAGATGAACTGGTAGTAGGCATTACAACGGTAGTTAAGGATATCCCTAAAACAGCGGAAATGCTGGATTATTTAGTAGAATAAAACATATCATTAAAATCAGAGGAGATAAGGACAATGAATGCTAACGAAATCACTCAAATAGGTATAGTTGGAGGAGGAAGTGCGGCTCTAATGCTTGTGCTAGAGGCTTCTAAAAAGGGTATACGTACCACTCTTTTGGATCCTGAGATCAATTGCATAGGTGCAGAGGCTGCTTCTGAACATATGATAGCCACGATTACAAATGAAAGCATACAAAAATTAAGTCTTAGGTCAGATGTGGTCGTATTTAATACACAGCTGGATTATCAATTGGAGAGTAAGTTCCATGCCCCTCTTTATCCAAGTCAGGAAGTTATGAACAGATTAAGTGACAAAAGAGAAATATTCACTCTTTTGGAGGGCTTACAGATTCCTATGACTAAGACCTACTATCAGGATAATGAAGCGGAGACTTTTAATAAAATTGAAGAATTAAAATTGCCTTTTAAATTTATGAAGCACTATTCAGACAGGGTAGAAAGTATGAACATTTTTACTAAAGAAGATGCAACAGACTTTATTCTGGAAGAAGAAAAGCCAGACACCTTTATTATTCAACCGATTGTAGAATATATCAGTATTATTGCTTGTCTGTGTATTGTAGATAAGGGAGGCAGAGTTGTATTATATGATCCTTTAGAAGAAGAGTTTGAAGAGGAGACGCTCTGCAACTTAAGTGTGGCAAGTCATCTTTCAAAGACAATGCTTCAAAGAATAACCAGATATAACAAAAAAATCCTAAAAGAATTAGGGGGATGTGGGGTATTTACGATTAAATACGGTTTAACTGCCAACAAAAAGATAGAATTTTTAGAGATAACACCAGAAATCTCTTTGTCAGGCATTCTTACACTTGAAGCTTATGATATGCCTATTTATGAGCAGTATGTGCATATGGTTTTGGGAATGAAGGTTGTGATGCCAACACTGATGCATCACGTACACGGGACAGTCAAACAAAATCATGCTATAAAATCTATCAGTACGCCGTACCACCTCTATAATATAGGCGTTACCAGGTTATGTGTGACATTAAATGATTAATCAATAGAAGCTCCTCCTCACGCCTGTATCAGGGTGCAGGAGGAGCTTTTGGAGGTTTTTTGATAATACCATGTTTGGCAAGATGATTGGCGATTTGTTCACTATCATGATTGTCAATCAATGGGGAAACGGTATTCACATAACCGGAGCTGCCATAAAGATAAAAAGAAGCGAAATTATAGGCCTGGGCTGCGCGTTTTTCAGTAGGGTAAATGCCTAAGTAAATCTGCTTTCTTTTATAACCGATGCTTGCTCTAAAGCCACTTTTATCTTTACATATACCGCGGTATTCTTTGGTAGAAGTCATACGTCTTTGTTTGGAAGGGTTTCTGATATAAGGAGAAATTTCCAAAGCGTCGTAAATTTGACGATACTCGGAAAGTGTCAGATAAGGAATCGTATTTTGAATATATTCCTTAGAAGTACTGTTAGCTAAAAGGGTATCAACGGCCTTGTTATAAGCTATAGCAGCCTCTACCTCAGAAGTATAGTGGCCAATAACAACATTGTGTTTAATAAAGATATTAGCGCTATACACAAGTTTCCCATTTTTATACTCACGGCTCACGCCCCTATAGGGATTAATAATTTCTATGTTATCTCTTCTAAAATCATAAATATCACCATTTTTAAGCCTATAATCAACACCAAGGGTACTATGGGGAGTGATGCCGTATCTAGAAAGGATACTTTGCTGAGTAATGCTGTCTTGGGTATAAAGATACTGTCCTCTCTTGCATATTTTATAGGTAGAAAAAAACAATAAATCTTTAATGTCGAAAGTTAAAACTACCTCTTTTGATAAATAATAACGAAAGTAGCCAGTATAGATGTAAATAGGATTTTTAATATAGACTGCATGGTCTCTAAAGTTGCATAAGGATATGAATTTTTTATAGTTAATATAGCTGCACTTATAATGGGTTATATCTATAGGAGCTTCCATGATTTGCTTAGCTTCAACCAAGGTGTTTTCGGCATCTTCCACGGTATTGTATAGGCCTAAATAAATCTTTTTGGAATGGTAGACAAAATACACCTTATAGTGGGTTATATTATTTTTAAGTGTGGGGTATATATACGACATGATATCACCATCCTACTAGTATCTAAGCACTGCCCTATCAGTATCATACAATAAACCTTTAAGAAAGTCATTAAATTATAATATACAGCTGTCCTGAAAAACAGTATAATAAAAATGTATGATTAATTTTAGAGAGATAACCTATAGAGAAACAATCTATAAACTTGAATTATTCATCATCATAGAGTTGTTTCTCTCAATGATTTCACATCACATACGATTATGAATAATTAAAATTTAGGGATGAGAAATCTATACACCTAAGGAGGAAAATATAATGAATCAAACAAAGCAAAAAACCATCAATACCATTCGTGTGCTTGCAGCAGAAGCTGTCCAAAAGGCTAATTCAGGTCATCCAGGGCTGCCACTAGGTTCGGCCCCTATGGCTTATACCCTTTGGGCAGACCATATGCATCACAATCCTAAAAACCCATCTTGGCAAAACAGAGACCGTTTTGTTCTTTCAGCCGGTCATGGGTCAGCACTGCTTTATTCCCTTTTACATGTTTTTGACTACGGCCTAACAGCCAAAGATCTTCAGAGC
>JAQSYC010000112.1 GCA_029256345.1 Clostridia bacterium
GTGACTCACCAGCCCTGTAGCTTGTGTGCTAAACTGATCATCAACGCAGGGTTGTCACATATTATTTATGAAGGGGACTATCCCGACACCCTCTCTGCGGAACTTCTAAAAGAAGCCGGCATCGAAATCACTCAATTTAAATAAAAAGAATTCATACTATACATCATGTAATATTTGACATACTGTGTTTAAGGATTTAAGAATAGAGTCACTTAGATAAGTATAAAATATAATTATTAAGTGATGTCTACATACTTAAGGAGATGAACGATATGAACGATATGGGCTATCTAGCTCTGCTGATCATTGCTTTTATATTAGCATTTTTGATCTCATTCTTCACCACTCCTTTGGCTAAAAAGATTGCCTTCAAAGTAGGTGCAATTGCTAACCCAAGGAAACGAGATATGCATAGTAAACCTATTCCCCGTATGGGCGGAATAGCTATTTTTGCTGGATTTATGATAACGTTTTTTGTCATTACACCTTTTATGCCCATTATGAACTGGAAACAGATTTTGGGTATCATTATAGGATGCGTTGCCATTTTTCTATTAGGGGTTTTTGATGATATTTATGAATTAAACGCAAAACTTAAATTCATTATACAAATTGCAGCCGCCACCGCTGTAGCGCTTAGTGGCATAAGAATTGATTTCTTTTCAATTCCTTTTATAGGCAGCAACCCAGTTTATACCACTATATTTTCCATTCCCGCTACGGTGCTTTGGATTGTTGGTATAACCAATGCTGTTAACTTAATTGACGGACTTGACGGATTGGCAGCAGGGGTTTCTTCTATTGCATCCCTTTCACTGATGGTACTGTCCCTCTATACCGGATATCCTCCTGCTGTGATTTTGACTGTCACACTGGCTGGTTCTTGTCTTGGCTTTTTGCCTTACAACTTTAACCCGGCTTCTATTTTCATGGGGGATACAGGCTCAACATTTTTAGGCTTTACCTTAGGTATAACCTCCATACTGGGTCTTCTTAAAGGTTATACTATCGCCACTATTTTTATTGCTGTGTTAGTTTTAGGACTTCCCATCTTTGATACAGCCTTTGCGATCATCCGAAGATTTTTGGCTGGCAAACCTATTATGTCTCCTGACCGCGGTCACCTGCACCACCGTTTAGTTGACCGGGGTTATACTCAAAAGCAAGCTGTCGTAACATTATACGGTATCAGTGGCATTTTAGGGTTATCTGGCATTGCATTTTTTAATAGAGATATACGGTTTGCCATTATTGTATTTATCATGATGGGCGTCCTTCTATACTTTAATGTAAAAACAATGTCATCTGCTACGAGAGTAGAAAAAAACACGCTACCCAATACGGACAAAGCGGATACTCCCCATTCTCATGATCAATAACAACATTTTATACCTATCCAAAAACTCCTTTTAAAAGGAGTTTTTTTTATTCAAAACTCCCTCTATCCCCTTAAATCATATGGTGCTATACTGAATATAGTTAGCTATCATAAAGGAGTTTTTACAATGCCAGATATTATCACTCACTATCTTTTTGGACTTGACACTTCCCACAATATAAAAGCATCTCCGTTATACCGTATTATCAAAGATAACAAAAATATATTTTTAATTGGACTTCAGGGACCTGACTTCATGTATTACAACACTTTTCCTTTAAAGGATTCCAAAGCCCATGTTGCTCTTAGAATGCATACTGATAAAACCGGTGATTTTTTAGTATCCACCTTATCTCACCTCAAAAGATATGATTTGACTTCACAGGAATTTAACGAAGGTCTCAGCTATCTATGCGGCTTTATGTGTCACTATATATTGGATTCTATGGCACACCCCTATGTGTTTTATTTAGGCGGCAGATACCTGATGGAAAGTCCTGATACCTTTAAATATAGATCGCTCCATAAAAAAATTGAACTGGCTATAGATACATTACTTTTAGAACAAAAATTTGGTCTAAAAGCCCATACCTTCAAGGTGCATAAACATATACTTAAAGATATTGAGATTCCTTACAGTCTCCTGAGCATGTATGATGAGGCTTTGTTCTTGTTGTATGGCATTAACAACGGTGGCAGTATTTTTAAAAAATCCTATAAAGATACCAGGAATTATTTTATGCTTACCTATGATATGCTTGGAGTAAAAAAAGTTTTTGCAAGCCTTGCTTCTCCATTACTCCCTGAGCACCTCAACACTATTACCTCTTCATTTTCTTATCATAACTGTGTAAATCCTGCCATTGATTATATGAATGATAATAAAAAGGTATGGCTTCACCCTGTTACAGGTAACGCCTATACTTTTAGTTTCAACGATATTTTAAGAAATGCCAACAAAAAAAGCACCATGTTATTACAGGCTGCTTATGACTTTACAACTTCCAAAATTTCCTCTGATGAATTCAAAGATCTATTACCTAACATTTCTTACTTGACCGGACTTCCAACTACAGATATCAGACCTATGAAATATATCAGCCCCGACTACACTAAGTTATAGTATCTGTAAAACGACTTTTTTAGCTTTGGGAAAGGTGTTGCTTTATATAAGGTTCGCTCGGCAAGCAGGGGCATCTTTCAAAACTCCGCGCCATACCCACCAGACTGTCCTAAAACTACTCTGCTCTTTATACTTTAAGTATCTATATGAGGTTCGCAGGGTAAGCAAGGGCATCTTACGACTTTCACGCTTTTGCCCTCGGCCTTAGCCCGAGTCAAGCCGAAAGACGCCCTCACTTACCCAGCTGATATTTGTGGATTTATAGGCTTGAAACCCCATGAATTCAAGCTTTTCAGTGCAAAACCTGATATAATAAAGATAGAGAAAATAATAAGTCGAGGTGAACTTTATGGGGTATATAACAGGTGAAAATAGAGGACAAATAACATTGTTTCCTGAAACAATAGATGACTATATAACTGAGGATAATCCGGTACGTGTTATTGATGCTTTTATTAATCATCTTGACCTAGAAAAATGTCAAATTAACCGATTCACCCCTGCCAAGGAAGGTAGACCAGCCTATGATCCTAAAGACTTATTAAAGCTTTATCTGTATGGCTACTTTAACAAAGTACGTTCTTCCAGAAAGCTTATGAAGGAATGCCAAAGAAATATAGAAGTGATGTGGCTTCTTAGAAAGTTAACCCCAGATTTTCGTACGATTGCTGACTTTAGAAAAAACAATATCAAATCACTTAAGAATGTTTTTAAAGCTTTTGTAAAGCTTTGCCTTGAGATGAACTTATATCAAAAAGAATTAATAGCTATAGATGGTAGTAAATTTAAAGCAGTTAATGCTAAAGATAAAAACTATACGATAGGCAAACTGAAAGATAGAATCAAATGGATTGAAGAAGATGTTGCTAAATATATGGCCGCTCTTGATCAGGGAGATAAAACTGAAAAGGATGAAAGACCATACTCTAAAGAAGAACTGCAGAAGAAAATCAAAGAACTTACTGAACGTAAAGATCTCTATGAAGGCTACATGCAGGAGCTAACTGAAAATAACCTTACTCAGAAATCTATCACTGATCCAGAAGCAAAGCTTATGAAAAATAATGGTAAGTTTGATGTATGTTACAATGTTCAAACAGCAGTTGATAATGGCAGCCATATGCTAGCTGACTTTCAAGTAACAGATAATGTAGGTGACTATGGTCTTCTGACCACGGTGGCAAAAGGAGCAATGGAAAATTTAGAAGTATCAACACTCGAAACAGTGGCAGATAAAGGCTATAGAGCATTAGAAGACGTTTATGATAGTTTAGTACAAGGCATTATACCTAATACCCCCCTTTTAGATTCTGGTAATGCCTATACTTATGAGCTTGAGTATGCAGAAACAGTTATTACAGAAGAGCTGCGTAATAGCTGCAAGTCAGAAGATATCGCCGCTTGTTTCAAAGCTGGTGTTGTTCCTTCACTTTATAAGGATACAGCTATAGAGATAGAAGTAATTGAAACACTGGTGCCAAGTACAAAAGTGAAGGGGAAAGAAGAGCGTGAAAGTGAGGGCGGAAAAGGTTCTTTTGTCCGTGATCCTAAAACTGATACAGCTCTTTGCCCTATGGGATATATTCTTTAAAAAACATCTGAGAGTCAAGCGGGCATTTCACGTTACTCTAACCAAGAAGCTTGTAAAAAATGCACTAATAGATGTACCAGAGCCAAATTTAAAGATGCTCTTTTTGCAAGCGGACAAGATGAAGTAGAATCAAGGTTTTGGCGTCCATTTAATAAGGGTGACAGTTTAGGTGCAGACAGAATCAAAAAAAGTATTTTGCTAAAGTTTACGCCAGACTTACAAAAAGTAAAGTTAAGAAAAGGGATTGTAGAACATCCCTTTGGGACAATAAAAAGATGGTGTGATGGCTCATATCTTTTACTAAAAGGAAAAACAGGAGCCACCGCAGACCTTTCACTGTCATTTTTGGCCTATAATATGAAACGGGCAATCAATATGATAGGCGTAAGAAAAATACTAGCCAATATACAGGGGATAGTTTAGAAAGAAGAGTCTTTTAAGGAGAAATTTTTTAATCTCTGACTCTCTATAAGGGTATTACTCTTTGAAACTAAAGAGTTTTTGGACAGTCTGCCACGGCCTACCCGAGTCGTTCTAAAAGATGCCCCTCCCTACCTTGCTGGGCCTTAATCTACCTAAGATAAAAGCCTCCTATAAAATCTTATAAAATGATAAAAATAAATGGGATCTCTTTATCTAGCATTGAATATTTATTATAGCTGTTTGCCTATCTACCAGTTGATTGCATCTATATGTCCTTCCATTTTTTATATTAGATTCTACTTAAGAGTATTCGGTAGCCTTTTGCCTAGTTATTTTAAAACAGAATAAAAGTGGCATTCCCTATACTTTTTTAATTAATTATGATGAAGCTACGAACGAAATAAAGAATTAGAATGTGTATGGGATAGAACAGATAAAATAGATATTTTAGTCCTTTTCCTTTCTTATTATTATAAAGCAAGATAAAAGGAAGTGCTCCAATCATCATCCATTGGTAGTTTAAAGAAAGAAATGATTCATTGCCATGTCTCATTATTTCAACACCTAAAAGGATAGAAAAAAATCTAAAAATAAAATACACAGTGTCTGAGTAATAATAATCAATTCTCTTCCCTATTCTTGTCATAATATCCGTAAGATAAAATATAAAATAAAATACACAAAAACTTACATATGCTATCGAAATATTTTTTTTACTATTCTTTGTGGTATACATTAGAACGCCTAAAGTTATAAAGATAATACCACCTTCATTAAAAAAAATATTGCCTAATATCGCTCCATAAAATATCTTTGCACTGCCTGGCATATCCACTGATACAAGTTCAGAGATTATTATACAGATTATAGTGCTAATTATTTGCCATATCACAAATATAATGAGATACAGCTTTTTCTTAGATTGATTTAATTCTTCAATAATATAAATAATTAAGCACATAACAAATAATGTGACAAAAAAATTATTCGTTATAGAAATAGCCCCATGTCTGTCTTTACAGGCATAATTTACTATTAAACTTATAATAGCCATACCGACTCCAAACAAATACATACGGACAAGATACTTGTTTTTATTTTTAGTATAATAAAACCCCTGAATTGCACAAAATGTGAACAAAGGGGCTGCCAATCTTCCGATCCAATGAAAAGCTATCGGACTTTCTGGTATAAATTTTGCAATATGATCTAAACTCATGAAAAACATTGCAAATAATTTTAACCCTGTAGTTGTCATTATGTAAACCCCTTTAATACGTTCTATAAATTAAA
>JAQSYC010000113.1 GCA_029256345.1 Clostridia bacterium
AGGCTGCTCTGTATCGAGTGAAGCATTAAAGTATTGATTTTCTCCCTCATGAGAAGGATAACTAGGCTCAAATCCGAAGACTGGCTTTAGATCCTCATAAACGGCAAAATCCTCTGGCAGCCAGCTGATATACTTTAGTGAACTGCTTCTTTCAAGATATTGCAAAATATTGGTGGTCTCAATCTTTGTATGTTCCGATGCATCTTCTTTGGCTGTAATTTGACCATTAGCCAGCATTCCTTCACTTTTAAGAATGGATTCTATTCTACCGATTTGGCTGTAGCGTGAAACCGTAAAAGCATCCACCGGCGGCATAATTGACAAAATTGCAAAAGCCGCCGCAAGCAGTGCAAGACGTTCATTTTTTGAAACTTTACTAAAGCTCAAAATAAGCCCTGCCAGGATTGAAAAAGTTCCAAAGAGAATAATATAGTACCTTGATTCAGTCAGCCCATAAGCATTCAGACGGATACCCGCAGAAATGAGCTGCATGATAACAATCGGAATAAGGATTTTAGGGAATACCTTACGGTAAAATATAACCCATCTATTTTCTAAGAGACTTGCCAGTATAAAAATCACAAGACCAGCTGCCGAGTAAACAAGCACCATTGGCCCAACCTGCCCAGAAGGCCACGTCAGCGTAAAGAGTATCTTGATAAAATAGGCAATGAGTACCAGCGTATAGGTACTAATGAGCGGAATGGCGATATTCGAAACGAGAATATCAAGGAATTTGGGATAAAGGCCAGCACGTATCATCATCTCTTCATCCGTTTCAGATTCCGAGCTGAATTTAGGCAGAAGTGACAAATAATAAACTGGTGCAAATACCACCCATATAACTGTCATGGCATAGAGATAGGTATCACTATTCACCTTAAAAAGCAAAATATTAACAGTTGCAATAATAGCTGCAATACCTGCTGCTAAGACACCTGAATACAATAAGGAAGTAAAAAAAGATTTAAAGTGAATAAGGGCAGTCAAGTTGAAATTAACTGCTGATCTATAGGAGGGTACCCATAGTACCATGCAGGCCAGCGCAAAAACTGCCACCAAGCTCCTTACTGTAATCTCCGCACTTATCTCAGGAGCAGGCAGCAAAATAAGAAAATACCCTAAAAGAAGTAACCCAGCTGCTCCATAGGATAAAATTCGCTTCTTTGAAATCCCCTTAAATCTTTCAACTGCAAATTGGGTGGCCATACCAAGAACAGCACCTACCACAAACGCAAACATCAGCTTTTGAAGCATCAAAGATGGTGGCTCACTTGTTGCAATCAACCTGAAAATAACTGCGGCTGCTGCCAGTAAGCTCCCCACCGTCATTGGAAAACGGAGCCCCGCCTGAGAGATTCCTTTAATACTGCCAATTAAAATTTCTTTTAAACGTCGCATAGACTTCCACCTCTTCATCCATTCCTTAAATTTTTAATATAAAATCGTCGCTTACATTTTAGACGAAATAACGCATGCTTTGTTCCGTGCATTCTTAACATCTATATTGGTTATCCTCCTATTTTCAGTCCATAGATCTCTAAAATAATGATACTATGATACAGCACTTTTGCTGTCTCTAATAGGCTTTTCTCATTTTAACAAAAAGAAACAAAGTAATCAGATAGCACTCTTGTAGCATCTGATTACTTTGTTTCTTTTTGATTTATTTGTTATCAATAGGGATGTAAATCTCGCTAATAGAGTCTGGGTTATAGGGTCCCAAATGCTCATCTCCATAGTATTCAAAATTAAAATGGCCTGGTAATTTATAGTGAGTTTCCGGCAGCCACTCTTCATAGATATAACGATAAGTATGTCCAACCTGATTAGCTAATCCTTTATGTCTAAACTTTAAATAGGTTTGGGCAGGAATAGTCTTAGCTGTCAATTGAATAGGGATTGATTCAAGTTTATCAACTGCAACCGCCACATAAAAATAGATACTGTCATTATCTTGATTCGGGAACCAAAATTGTAACTGATAAAATGCTAGGGGCTTTTTCACATTTGGAATAGCTGAAAGGTTTTGCGTTAACAGCGACCACTGTTCCATTAAGTCATTTCCCATCGATAAATCATAGTAAAATGGGATTCCCACCAACTTTATTTCATCTAAAGATACCACTTCTGGTTCTTTATCTAAAGCATGCTCAAATTTTTTCAATTCATTATCCGTTAACGGATGACGTAGCAATTGTCTATTAATAGTACCCTCTTTACGAATTTCGGATGGGTTTTTATTAATAATTTTGTAAAAAGCCCTTGTATAAGCTTCTGAGCTTCCAAAACCGAATTTAAGTGCTAGATCTAGAATGCGTATATCTGTTTCAATAAGTTCCGGAATCGACTCAGCAATTTTTCTAGCCAACATATATGCTTTTGGTGAGTAGCCTGTAATAGACCTAAATAGCCTGCAATAGTAATAGAAAGAAAACCCTAGTTCTTGAGATATGTCTAAAACAGATGTTTTTGATCTGAGGTTATTTTCAATTACTTGAATAGATGATAAAATAAGCTCTCTATTATTCATATTAGGTTTTCCTCTTAGAAATTAAAATAATGACTCCAATCAAAACTTGCTGATTCTTCAATACAGCTTGGTAAGCCTGCACACCACACTGGCATTTTTGCCTCTCTTACTACATCAGAACATGGATAATACGGCTTGATATCTAGGACTGGTGTGCCATCTTCTGCATCTATATACGAAGTATATATAATTCCGCAGTCATAATCAATACCTTGAACATCCACAATGCTCATGCAAATTGGATTAGGTCGTAGTGGTGATCTCGTTGCAAATATTCCTAGGGTGTCTGGTCCTGTCTTATAGGGCTTTTCTATAATCCTCGTTCTACGCAAATCAGAATTATCTACCTGATCTGCCCACCAAAGGACAACTAAGTGTCCAAACCCATCCATTGCCGTCAGTGCTTCTTTGTAATCTTCTTCAATATCAATTTTAAAACTCTGGTTAGTACTAACTTTACCTATCACTTTTAATTCCATCACAACTGCCTCCTTTATTAATAAATCGGTACAGTTATATTATAGAATATTCCCCCAAACTACTCTTGATTAAATTTGTTTAAAATAAACGATAAATTGATGTTATTTGCTTAGTTGCTAACTTTTATGTGCATTGGCAGCAGTTGTCTTCTTACCCTTGTAATTCCCTAATATAACTAACCATTGGTATCGTCATTGATCTATCTGTAAAATCCACTGTTTTACCATATGAAGCAAGGAATTCTTTATCTTCATGCTTTAAGGAGTTAACATCTTTTTTCATTATCATCCTATACATCATGCCCATCATTGCTTTGTGAATAAAACCAAGTTTAGAATAATCCATAGCACCACGAAAATGAAACACTTTAATTTTCTTTTGCATTGGGGCAGTAAAAATCTTATTAAGACTTTGTTTAATGTGATCAGTATTTGCTTTATCTATAGGATCTGCTAATCCACAAGTAAAAAGTATCAAATTCTTGTGACTCAATTTATCAAAGTTTTTCGTCAGTATCTTAACGCCACTTACGCCGCCAGCATACAGCCCCCCTCCGTAGATGATGGTGTCATACGACTCTAAATCAGCTATTTTAATACTTTTTCTATCAAATAAACTACAAGATAAATCTTCGGCTATCCACTCAGCATATTTTTTGACAGCTCCATATTTTGACTCAAATACTACTGCAATTCTTTTCATACCTCCACTCCCTTTCCCCTTTTTAAGAAAATTTATCACCACGAATATCTCATGCCCTGTCTTTTATCTTCTTGAAAACCCCCTAGTAAATATAAGATAAAGTTAATAAGTCATTATTAAAACAGGCTTAGGCTTATTTATAGTATATCGTGTTATCTCATACTTATGAAGCTTGTTTTCCCATTTATTAATGAATTTTTTAAAAATTCACTTTATAAAGTCATAGATTTCATAAATCCCTACATAAAATAGTTATTCAAAAAGCACTGCAAGGGCACAAATTTTATCCCCCTACAGTGCATGAATATTTTAACATATCTATTACTTTATTTTTGTCATTGTGGATTCATATCCTCCACCCTCAGGGTATACCCAGGCACCACTGTTCCTATTCCCATCTTCACTAAATTCACCTTTGTAATAAGCAGGAGACCCTTTGTCTCCACCCCAAATAATAAGCGTATTTCCCTGTAGCTCATAGGTATACTTAAAAGTATTTCCTACACTGTCATAATACCTTGATCTAATAGCTTCACTTGGTTTTTCTGCTCCAAATTCCCTATCTTGTCCGATGATTTCTATACCTTTTATTTTTTGTCCATATTGCTCAAGATCCACATGTTGCATTAGAAAAAAACCACCTCCCATCCATGAGTAGGTAACTTGTCCGCTAATATCTGGTCCAGAAACTTGCCATGTACCCACTAACCTGCCTAATTCCTTAAGCTCTACGCTTGGTACTAATATCTGGTATGTTTCATTATTCATTGTATCACTCATCATTTCATTCTCCTTTTTTATTGTTTTTTAACTATTGGAAACTGAATTTCCGTCTGGTACTTATCAGGGTCTTGTTCATTTCCTGGATGACACAATCCATATGCTCGTTCACTTCCTATAATCTCATATCCATTATCTTCAATCCATTTAGCCAGCATGGTTTCGCCTTCTGGGAGCGTCTTATCATAGGAGCCTTCGCAAATTACCGTGGCAGCAAGCTGTATAGACTCTAACTCTTTAAAGATAAAGCTGCCTGTGCTCTTTTTCATTTCTTTTACAGGAACAACTATTTCAATATCGATATCTTTTTCTTTATATTCTGTTTCATGATAAATAACTATAATATTATCCTCTATAATAGAAAATAAATTATTCTCGCCAATATAGGTGTACATTTTTTCCCAAAGTACCTCTTGATAACTATAGTCGGAAATTACCTCCCTTAGGGATAATACTTTTATACAGGGTATTTTCTTTAAGACAACCTCTCCACACGTTGTTGTATAATTCCCTTTTTCTATCCGCTCATACATTTTATTTAGGAGATCCATTTTTCTCATTTCATTAGCAATACCCTGTTGAATGGCTCTTGATTTTACTTGAAAAATCTCTTGTGTATTGTCTTGCTCCTCGAAATTATCTAAAATATCTCCAATTTCTTGAATAGAAAATCCCACATCACGTAAAGCAATAATTCTTAAAATCAGTGGAATCTGAGCCGCACTATAGAGTCTATATCCATTAATCTTGTCTATTTCAGCAGGGTAAAATAATCCGCACTTTTCATAATGCCTTAACATTCGCGGCGACACCCTTACCAGTTGAGAGAACGTTCCTATTTTGAACACTATAACACCACCTATTATTTATAATCATGATTACAAATAGATTATATAGTTTGACACTATGACAAGGTCAAGCTATAAATGCGCATTTTCTTAGGAAATTTATTTCCAACGTTTTTACTCGTTTATAGTATGTACTTTAAAACATAATCCACGCTCCGCAGACCAAATAAATGTATATAACTAAAAGCTGCTAACCAGGGGATAAATATTAAATATTTAAAGAACGTTAAATAGCCACTCCTCATTTTTAGGAGTGGCTATTTTCAAAGAACTTGTGTCAATATTGTCTTTAATGACCTTTATGTTTTTCTTGGCGTTTTTGCTGCTTCAATTCAAACTTACGTTCTTTCTCTTCCTCTGTTTTCTCTTTTGAATAAATTTTACGTTCTATCTTCCCTTGTTCCTGCTGTAATTTTAGTGCTTGTTGTGCTTTTGTCGTGTTGGTTATTAATTATACTAGTTGTTTTTATTTCTTGCCATCTTATCAGAATAAACTCATAGATTTCATAATCCTTTGGTTCAGCACCAAATGTAACTTTGTTAACTTCATATTGGCTAGCATATTCACATTCATAAATACCTATCCAAAATGGTTCTTCAAAAAACACTGTAAATCTTACTCTCACATCATTCATCATCATTGCCTCCTTTAAAGTGCTTAGTAAAGAACGGACAACCAAAGGAGGCAGGTTACTGACAGCTTTTGCTGCGTCCGGACTACCAACCGGAACTGTGTTTTTATCTTTACTCTTTTATTTTAACTTGACTGTATCATTAGTCAAGTCTATCTTCTTTTAGCACTTACTTTTGCTCCGATTCGTCCTATTTCTATACTCCCGTTTTCCTTCTTTTGAATCTCATTTTGTCTAAAAAGTAGCTTTAATTTGCTTTTGCAATAACTGCTCCTACATACCGCATGTATTTGTCCACAAGATGTTCATAGCAGGTCTCATTTTTTGCCTGATACCAGTTAATAACTCTCGGTCATCCAATCTATAGAATTATCATACATAATGCCAGGGTTCCCATTAATATCATTCCAGCTTCGACAGCACTGACGAATAACAATTTTTCGCATTAAATATTTGCCATATATCAATGCAGTAGGTATTCTTTAAAGAGGGAAATATTCCTACTGTAGCAAGGGAGTATGGTGTACTCATAAATGGATTTGAAGCCAAGAATAAGGTTAATAAAAAAACAAAAGAAATAGGAAATGAAGGGTTCAATGTATTGAAAAACGCAGGTTATAACTTAGGACATATGTATAGCAAGAGTATAAAGGGGATGAAAAATCATTACCAACTGATCCAAATGGCACACATGATTAGACAGAAAGGATATCTAAAGATTTGTTAACCACTCTTTCGACGGAAATGTTAACAGACCAAGATATCCAATACATCAGAAATACGCTTATACAGATACGTTTTCTGTAAATAGCTTATCAGAAAGGGGCGTGATATTCAAGAGAAAACTGTGAAAAACTAAGTGAAAAAATTTAGTTTAAATATTTTAGTGTAACTCAATTTCATTTTAGGGGCTAAAGTAATAGACTGAATTTTCAATATAAATTTTGTGAGTATGAAGGTGATTTAGGTCAAGCTAAGAGAATTTACTCTTCATGGCTGATATTGAGCACCCTTTATTGACACTGACTGTAATATGAGATATACTGATGCCATTATATACTATAGGCATTTCCCCTTATTCTTTTTGGGAAGTGCCTTTTGTACTACCTAAAGAATGATCAATAGGATCATCTTAAAAAATGCCACTTCAGGAGGATCTAGCAATGTCTCGAAAAATATTTATAACTCAATCTGACAAGGATAAACTATTAGATATAATTTATAAGACCAAATATGAAGACCTTAAAGATAACTTAGAACTAAAGGACCTTGAAACAGAAATAAGTAGAGCAACCGTCACAAGTGTTGGACAGTTGCCGGGTAATGTTATCACGATGAATACACAGGTTGTTTTGTTAATTGAAGGTATTGAGGAAGAATTCACTCTCGTATACCCAAGTGAAGCTGATATTTTACAAAATAAGATATCTGTATTGTCACCTATTGGAACTGCTATTCTTGGTTATTGCGAAGGTAATGTTATAGAATGGAACGTACCAGATGGCATAGTACTAATTAAGGTAAAAAAAGTTCTCTTTCAGCCAGAGGCTCTTGGTTTTTATAATCTATAACTGTTAAATATAATACCATCATGTAATATGCTCTTTTTCTGATGCTGCATTTATAATATCTTAAAAGTATCATAATATGGAAAATATAAAATTTCAATAAAAATAACATATAACGTAAAAAAAGAGGCACCTCATCCTATTTCTAAGATTAGATGCCTTATCTTCCTATTCCTGCTCTCTCTATTGGCTTCGCAAAATCTTGTTTATTGCTTTTCCTTTTGCTAGCTCATCAATAAGCTTATCCAGTGGATAATTTCATCGACCTCTGCTTTAGCACGTCACTTCGTATGATTTTTATTATTACTCCTATTATAGGTCTAAACATAGATGATTTCTATCCCTGAAAAGCTGACATCACCAACTAATGTTAAAGTATGCATTGCGCTGTCATTACTCCTGTTTTTTTCACTTACTCCGCCCAGAAATACACTCGTTTTATCATCAACCTTCCAATCTTTTGGTACATACAATTCTATACCTGAAAAAGATGCATCTATCCTAACTACAGCACTCTTATGACTCATAACTGCATTGTCAAAATAAATCTTCATAGCTCCAAAAGAACACTCAAAATTTCCTTTTTCAAAGCTATCCGTATTAATATATTTTATACTCGCCCCAAATGCAGTTTTAAACATTACATTACTTTCATCTTCTATATCGATTTTCTCAAACGTATAGTCTTCATCATGATGTTTATGATGATTGCGATGAACC
>JAQSYC010000114.1 GCA_029256345.1 Clostridia bacterium
ATATCTCTCAAAAAATAGGCAGCTTACTAGTAGAAATATCAGATGAAATAAGTCAAAACAATCCCTATTGTCAGATATTCATAAAAAGCAAACTGCTTGAAATCCACGGTATTTTATTAAGAAATATTCCACGAAACACCCATTCAGCTAACCTTACTAAAAGTTATTTAGTCATTAAGAAAGTTCAAGATGTTATAAATTATGCGAATCATCATTACAAAGAACCCATAACCCTTTCCAGTGCAGCGGCTCTAGCAGGTCTTGGAATATCTCAGTTTTCCAAATTATTTAAAAGTTTATGTGGTATGAGCTTTACAGCCTATTTAAATAATGTGCGTATTTCTAAGGCTGAAGAAATGCTCACTAACACCACTACTTCCATTACAGATATCGCTCTTGAATGCGGTTTTAATAGCATTCGTAATTTCAACCGTACTTATAAAGCTTTAAGACACTCTGCTCCTTCTCACTTACGAAAAGCCTAAAATAACTATTTTTACCCTTTAATAGCTCCTGCAATAAGACTGTCTTGCACTTTCTTGCTCATAAAGATGTAAACGATAAGGGTTGGAATAGTTGCTACAACAAGTCCTGCCCCTATTGCGCCCCAGTCAATCGTATATTGACCTGCCAGAGATTGAATACCTACTGTCAGCGTCTTATATTTTGTATCGCTTATAAAAACTACTGCAAACATCAGCTCATTCCAGGCCTGAAGAAACGTGAAGATAGACACCGTTGCAACAGCTGGCTTCATAAGCGGCACCATAATCCTAAAAAACACACTATAGATACTGCATCCATCCAAACAAGCCGCTTCCTCCAGCTCCCTGGGAATAGAAGACATGAACCCTATAAAAATCATAACCGCCATAGGAATAGCAAAAGCAACATAAGGCAATATAAGTGCCATATAAGAGTTAACTAATTTAAAATTTCTAAGCATAATAAATACAGGCAGCAGAGCTGAATGAATAGGAACCGTCAGTCCTAGCATATAAAAAACATTCATTTGCTTTTTAAGTCTAAAAATCATTCTTGTAAGAGCATAAGTAGCCATAAGCGAAACAATCACTGTAACAAGGATTGTAATCCCCGTAACAATCACACTGTTCATAAAGTACAGTCCTACCTTGCCGTTTATCAAAGCTTTCCCATAGTTTTCCCATAACCATTCTTTAGGAAGTCCTAACGCATTTCCCCCAAAGATTTCACTATTACCTTTTAAAGAAAATGTAACCAGCCAGTAAATTGGAAATATTTGAATAGCCGCCCAAGCAAATAATAAGAAATACATGATGAACGACGTAGCACTTTTTGAATCTGTCGTTGAGCTTTTTATATTGGTTTTCATTAGGCCACCTCATCTGTCTTAAATAGTTTCCCTATCAATAAGTACAAGACAAAGCACTCTACAATGACAAAGACCGCCATGGCACTGCCATACCCATACCTATTACTTTTAAATATTGTCTCAACCATCAAGGTACTGGTCACTTCACTGGCTCTGGCTGGACCTCCTCTTGTAAGCACGTAGACAAGGTCAAATACTTTAAGTGCCCCTACTACTGCAAAGGTCAATGACACCTTTAATATAGGCTTTAACATAGGTATTGTAATAAAAGCTGATGTTTTAAGCCATGATGCCCCATCTATTTTAGAGGCTTCAAATACATCTTGGGATATTGATTTGATACCAGCGTACATAAGCAGCATATGATAACCTACATATTGCCATAAAACTGGTACCACACTTGACATCAGCGCGGTATCCTTACTCCCAAGCCATTCTCTAGTTAGATTATCTAGACCCACCGCTCTTAAAAACATATTCAGCAGACCGTATTCTGGATTATAAATTTTCATCCAAAGCTGCCCTATAACAACTGTTGAAATAATAACCGGTATAAAAAATACCGTTACAAAAAAACGTTCAAATTTTACACCTTTTGATATCACCAGTGCTAATAATAAGGAGATGGGTAATTGAACAAAAACTGAAGAAAATGCAAATATTAAAGAATTCTTTACAGATATTAAAAAAGCTGGATCTTTAAATAATTTGATATAATTTTTGAGTCCTATAAATTCTCCTTTTCCAAACCCATCCCAATCCAGAAGACTATAATAAGAAGACATACCAATAGGTACAATGATGATTAAAGCCAATATAACAAATGACGGAAAAAGGAAAAATGCTATTGCTTTTTTATCCCTCCATACTTTTTCCACAGGCTCACCTCTTTCTGAGTTTTATATAAATCCACAGGCTCGTTAAAACACTCTTATAAAAAACAGGCAGGCACGGAGGCCTGCCTCTACAAAAGCTGTATTATCTTCTATAGCTTATCATTCATAAATCGTTTGAAGCTTATCTACAAATTCTTCTGGTGTGATACTTCCTAATAACAGCTCTTGAAGTGTATTAAGATAAACTTGTGTATCTTCTCCCTCTAGAAGTGTATCCCACCATAATGTAAACCCTTCTGCCTCACTTGTAAGTTTTGCAAGATCAACCGTTACTGGGTTAATATTTGTTTCGTCCACTTCTACTTTCCAAGCTGGAAGGTAAGCTCCTGCAAGATAAGTTTCACGCGCCATGTTTTCGCAGAAATACTTTTGGAATAATATAGCTTCTTCTTTGTGCTCTGTATCTGCATTAACCATAATAGCGTCTACTGCACCGCCAGTAAATTCATTTTTATTGCCTTTACCATCTTCAAAAACAGGGAATCCGATAGGTATAATCTTATCTTTAACTTTTGAATCATCTCTATAAACTGTTCCAGCTGTCCAGCTGCCATTAAATAGCATTGGCACTTTACCTTCTAAGAAAGGTATATCTGATTCATCTTTTGAAAGTCCTGCTGCGCCTTCTGGGAATGCTCCTAGAGCTACTAATTCAGCAAATTTAGTTGCTGCATTTAAGAATTCTGGATCTTTAAAGCTACCTTTTTTGGTAAGCGTACTTACTATCCCATCATTACCTGCTGCTTTTAATGCCATCGCGTCAAAATACATCGCTATTGTCCATACATCTTTACCTGAAACACTCATTGGCGTGATCCCTAACGCTTTAAAGGCTTTAACTGCGTCTATAAGTTCTGTATAAGTTTCTGGGATTTTAATATTATTGGTCGCAAAAAGCTCTTCATTAACAAAAAATGCGCCGCATGATAATCCAAAGGTAAGTCCATAGATTTTATCATTATATGTAACATTACTAAGCGCTCCCCCAACGAGCTTATCCTTCGTACCATCATTTAAATACTCATCAATAGGCAAAACTCTATTAGCGTCTATAAATGGTTTTGAAAACCCACCACCCCAAGTTGAAAAAAGATCTGGTAATTCATTAGCTGCTGCTGATGCCTTGATCTTTGTTTTATAGGCCTCATTTTCTGTGGTATCTTCTTTGATCTTAATATTTGGATACTCTGCTTCGAAGTCAGCTATAACTTTTTTGACAGATGCGTAAGAGGCATCTGTTTCGGCTCCCCATATATGCCAAAAATTAAGTGTAACCTCCTCTTTTGAATCTGCAGCAACAGTGCTATTTTCATTAGAACTTACCTGCGCATTTGAATCAGGCTTCTCTTCTTTTACACTAGGTGAGCTACATCCTATCGTTCCCATAAGCATACTTAATCCAAGTAATGCAGATAGAACTTTTACCCCTTTTAGTTTCATCACTAATCCTCCTCTTATTTTTAAGATGTCTTTATTATATTGTACTTATTCGATTAATTAAATGTATTTTGGTGACTTATATTGTGCATATTTTTTACTTCAAACAATATAATGTTTGTATTTTGCATAATTTATTATTATGATATACTGGTACATATATTTACTTTTAATAGTCGCAAGGGGGCATTATGTTTTTCTATACGATTTTTACTAAAAACTTTAAAAATCGATTTATGAACTTATCAATAAAGTTAAAAATTATATTTATCTTTATACTATTTATGCTTATGTACGTTGTAATAACAGGCATTTTATATACACAGATTCTCGGCACTGAAAAGACCAAACAGCTACGCCAAGGTTCTTATCAATCCATTGACCTTATGAAATCCAATATAGCTTCTAATATTGAAAATATCAATAATGTTTCAAAAATTATTATATCAGATTCTGACGTGCGAAAATACCTGACAAGCCATGATAACAGTGTCGGCTATCGACGTTCCGTCTATCAAACACTTACGCAGCTTTATGTCACTTTCCCTTTTATAGATTCTATATTTGTTTATCGTTTTAACGGCGCTAATGTCAATGCCTCCAGATCTGTTACCTTTTCCTTGGTAGAGGATATCAAATCTACTTCTTGGTATCGTAAGGCCGTCGCTCTTGAGGGCAAGTATCTTATTAATATTAATGCAGACAATACACTGATTTCTAACACAGGTAAAAATAATGTTTCTATGATACGTATTTTATATGACATTGAAAAATTGGTGCCTATAGGTATTTTGGTTATTAATATTTCTCAGGATTTCTTTTCTCCTATTATTCAAGAGATTAAAGATAAGTATGGGACTTCCTTTGTATTACTGGACGCCTCAAATAGACCTATCATTAAAGACAAAACGATAACACCTATTACTTTATCAAAACCTATAGAAACCTATTCTAATGGTCAGATAGAAACACTCCATGACGCAAAGTATTTTGTATTGTGTTCCGATCTACCCCAATACAATTGGAAAATTGTGAGCTATACCCCTATAGATAGTATTAATAGCTCCATCGATACCCTAAGCCTTATCCTTGTTATACTCATTCTTTTTACAATTTTTGTTTTCTTTACAGCCTCATTTTTTACTGCTAACTTAGTTACTGCACCTATTAATAAATTGGTATCAGCTATGGAAGGGGTTAAACACGGACGTTTTAAAAGAGTAAGTATTATGACCGGAAATGATGAAATAGGGGAATTAAAAAAGACCTATAATTTAATGATTCAAGAGATAGAAAAAATGATTATAAAAGAGGTGGCCACAGAGAAACAGAAAAGGAGATTCGAGTTAGACATATTAAATGAACAAATTAAGCCCCATTTTCTCTATAACACTTTGGATAGCATCGCGTATTTAGCACTTTGTCAAAATAACAAAGAGGTCTATGGTGCGATTAATGCTTTAGGACAATTTTATAAGTCCAGTCTTAATAAAGGGAACGAACTGATTAGTTTAGAAAAAGAGGTAACGATGATAAAAAACTATTTAACACTGCAGAAGTTAAGATATGGGGATCTCTTTTCAGATAAATATAACTTGGCTGAAGACACACTTACTATTCCTATTCTTAAAAATTCTCTTCAGCCCCTTGTGGAAAATTGTATTTACCATGGCATTAAGCCTAGCGGCGAACCTGGCATGATTACCATTACCTCCCGTACCGAAAATGCCGTTCTTTATCTTACTATTGAAGATAATGGCTTGGGCATGTTACCTGAGCAAATTATGCACTTGCAATCTGAATATTTAGATGAAAATTTTGCAAGTTTTGGCCTTAGGGGTACGATTGCACGACTCAAAATACATTATGAAACAGAGGATATTTATGAGGTGACAAGCAGCCCTCTTACGGGCACCAAAATCTTATTAAAAATACCTATTAAGGAGGTGCTATAATGTCTGATAAACCCTTTAAAGTATTATTAGTCGACGATGAATACAATACCAGAAATTTACTTAAACTTTGTATAGATTGGCAGGCATTAAATAT
>JAQSYC010000115.1 GCA_029256345.1 Clostridia bacterium
ATACCTGTTATTATTGCAGATCGTATGATCAAGACGGAAGACGATACACTGTATACCACTTTCCTTGGACCAGATTTTAGGGAAGAAGGCAGGCGAGCAGCCAGATGGGTTACAAGCAGTTTGTCGCAAGACAAACCGGTGCGTATTGTCGAGATACAGGGAATAAAAAATTCTACGCCTACAGTAGAAAGAAAAATAGGATTTAATGAAATTTTATCAGAATATGACACGTTTGAAATTATTCATTCTACCTATGGGGATTATACTTTTGAAGAAGGTAAAAAGCTCATGAAAGAGTATTTAATGGCCCAGTCAAAAAAATCCAATCCAATAGATGTTATCTATGCCCATAATGATGATATGGCTTTAGGGGCAATAGAAGCCATAGAGGAGTTTGGTTTTAAACCAGGACAAGACATTAAAATAGTTTCTATTGATGCGATCAAGCAAGCCATTATTGCAATCAAAGACGGCAAGCTTAACTGTACAGTAGAGTGCAATCCGCTTTTGGGGCCACAGCTTATGAAGGTAGTCAATGATATCGTAGGCGGCAAGCAAATGCCTATGAAGATCATTACAGAAGAAACAGTGTTTACACAGGAAAATTATACAAGAGAATGGCTTAACAGACCTTACTGAAGTAAATTTCAGAAGGTCTGTTTTTGTGCAGAATATTACAAATTAAACATTTAAATTATAAATACAAAGTGCAGCCAATGGGCTAATATAAGGCTATAGCAATGCTTACTACAAATTATAGGGGGTTCAAAAATGAAAAAGATATTTGCGTTATTGTTGACAGGTGTCATGATGATGACTATAGGTGGATGCAGTAAACCAGCCAGTGCGCCAGCACCAGCAGCGGATGCAGCAACCCAAACAGCAGAAACTAAACCAGAAGAAGCAAAACCTGAGGAGGCAAAACCAGCAGAAGCTAAACAACTTGTGGTAGGGTATTCTCAATTAGGTGCAGAAAGTGAGTGGCGAACAGCTTGTACAAACTCTGTTAAAGGTGAAGCTGAAACCCGTGGTATTGATCTTAAGTTTTCAGATGCTCAGCAAAAACAAGAAAACCAAATTAAAGCTATACGTTCATTTATTGCACAAAAAGTAGATGTTATAGGGGTTTCACCAGTTGTTGAATCTGGTTGGGAAACAGTATTTAAAGAAGTAAAAGATGCAGGTATTCCTCTTGTTTTAGTAGATAGAAAAGCCGATGTGCCAGAAGATCTTTATGTATGCTTCTTAGGATCAGATTTCAAAGAAGAAGGCAAAAGAGCTGCAGAAGAAATGGCAACATTGCTAAATGGTAAAGGCAATATCGTTGAGCTTCAGGGTACAGTAGGCTCATCAGCAGCAGTAGAACGTTTAGATGGTTTCAAAGAAGTCATCGAAGCTAAATATCCAGACATTAAAATCATTAAATCTCAAACAGGTGATTTCACCCGTGCCAAAGGTAAAGAAGTTATGGAAGCATTCCTAAAATCAGATGGTAAAAATATTCAAGGGCTTTATGCACATAATGATGATATGGCTATAGGTGCTATACAAGCTATTGAAGAATATGGCTTAAAACCAGGAGAAGATATTAAGATTGTTTCTGTAGATGCTGTTAAAGGTGCATTCGAAGCTATGATCGCAGGCAAGTTGAATGTAACAGTAGAATGTAACCCACTTTTAGGACCACAGTTTTTCGATGTGTGCGAAAGTATTGTTGCAGGACAGCCAGTAGAAAAATATATCCCATCTGAAGAAGGTATCTATCGTCAAGAAACAGCAGCAGCAGACCTTCCATCACGTCAATATTAAAAAAATATTCCTATAAGGGCAGGCTTCCATGCCTGCCTTTATATATAGGGCATTTTAAGGGACTTATGAAGTGTTATTCTTTTATAGAGGGAGGCAACCATGAAAGGTGAGAATATATTATTAACAATGAAAAATATTTGTAAGTATTTTACAGGTGTCAAGGCGCTGATTAACGTTGATTTTACTTTAAGGCAGGGAGAAATACATGCACTTATGGGAGAAAATGGTGCAGGTAAATCGACCCTTATAAAAGTTTTAACAGGGGTTGAAAAGCTGGATGAAGGAGAAATACAGCTATTAGGGGAAAAAGTTCAGCCTAAATCTACCCATGAGGCACAGGGCATAGGGATTAGTACAGTTTATCAAGAAGTTAACTTATGCAGCAATCTTTCAGTAGCGGAAAACATATTTATAGGCAGAGAGCCTATGAAATTTGGGAAAATAGCATGGAAGGAAATGCATAAACGGGCAAAAATGGCACTAGAAAAGCTAGATGTAGCGATTGATGTCACTCAAACATTAGATTCTTATTCTGTGGCTATTCAACAAATGGTGGCGATTGCAAGAGCGGTAGATGTTGATGCCAAGGTTTTAATATTAGATGAACCTACTTCTAGTTTAGATAAAAAAGAAGTTGAAAAGCTTTTTTCAATCATGACAAAGCTGAAAAAAGAAGGGATTGGTATTATATTTGTCACGCATTTCTTAGATCAAGTTTATGCGGTATGCGATAGAATTACTGTTTTGAGGAATGGAGAGTTTGTAGGTGAGTACCAAACCAAAGAATTGCCAAAAGTAAAGCTTGTAGCAAAAATGATTGGTAAGGACTACGAGGAGCTTAATGCAGCGATTAAAGGGGATGAACATAAAGAAAACAAAAAGGATTTCACTCAAGAAGTATTTTTAGAAGCCAAAGGATTGGGTAAAAAAACGGAGATAGAACCTTATGATGTAACCATTTATAAAGGTGAAGTACTGGGTCTTGCAGGGCTTTTGGGTTCAGGAAGAACTGAGATGGCAAGGCTGTTATTTGGAGCAGTAAAACCTGACGAAGGAGAAATGTATATAGAGGGTACCAAAAAAAATATAATTACGCCACTTCAGGCTATTAAAAGCGAAATAGCCTATTGCCCAGAGAATAGAAAAGCAGATGGCATTATTCCAGATCTTTCTGTTAGGGAAAATATAATACTAGCCCTTCAAAGCAAACGAGGTTGGATGAAATATATTAAGCGCAGTGAACAAGAAAAAATAGCCGATGATTATATCAACTTATTAAGTATTAAAACACCTTCGGCAGAAAAGATGGTTAAAGAGCTAAGCGGAGGTAATCAACAAAAGGTGATATTGGCGAGATGGCTTTTAACGCAGCCTAAGCTGCTTATATTGGATGAGCCAACAAGAGGCATTGATATAGGTACAAAAACAGAAATACAAAAACTAGTTATAGAGTTTGCAAATCAAGGAATGTCAGTTATCTTTATCTCATCAGAGCTTGATGAGATGCTAAGAACCTGCAGTCGAATGGTTGTATTAAGGGATCGGGTGAAGATTGCAGAACTCACAGAAGATGAGTTAGAAACCAATGTCATAATGAATACAATAGCAGGGGGGAACTAATATGAAAGACATTAAAAACATTACTAAAAATCAGATTTTTTGGCCTATCACTGCCCTTTTGTTAGTCTTATTATTTAATCTATTTTTTACACCAGGATTTTTTAAAGTAGAAGTAAAAGATGGTCATTTGTTTGGCAGTATCATAGATATTATTAATAGAGGAAGTCCACTGATGCTGCTTTCAATAGGAATGACCTTGGTCATAGCTACGGGAGGAACTGATATCTCAGTAGGGTCTGTGATAGCGATCAGCGCAGCTGTAGCAGCAAGTTTAGTAGGGGGAGAAATGATCTTTGTAGAGGGTGTTCAGGAGTATGTCACATTGGTACCCATGCCGATTGCTATTCTTGCAACCCTTGTGGTGGCAGTTCTTTTGGGACTGTGGAATGGTACACTGATTGCAAAACTAGGTATCCAACCTATTATAGCAACTATGATTTTGATGGTAGCAGGCAGAGGAATTGCACAGCTTATAACAGCAGGACAGATTATAACAATTTATTATAAACCTTATTTCTTTTTTGGAGGAGGTTATTTATTAGGGTTACCTTTTGCGATTTTTATAGTGGGAATCGTGCTGCTTATTATTATGCTGCTTATTAAAAAAACGGCTCTTGGGCTTTTTATTCAAGCCTCCGGCTGCAATGCCAGTGCCAGTAAATATACAGGGATCTATGTAGATAGGATAAAATTAATCGTTTATACATTATCAGGTTTATGTGCAGGAATTGCTGGTGTCCTTATCAGCTCCAACATCAAGTCAGCAGATGCCAATAATGCTGGTTTATTTATAGAACTTGATGCGATTTTAGCGGTTGCAATGGGTGGGAATTCTATGACGGGTGGGAAGTTTTCTATACCGGCAAGTATTGTAGGAGCCCTTGTTATTCAAAGTATTACAACAACTATTTATTCTATCGGTGTACCACCAGAGATTACCCTTGTTGTTAAAGCGGTTGTTGTTATCATGATTTGTCTGCTTCAGTCAGAAGAGTTTAGAAAATTATTTGCAAATACATCTTGGTTGCAAAGGAGGAATACGCTTGAAAACAAAATTTCAAACTAAATTTATTCCAATATTTATTACTTTTTTACTCCTAATGGGTTTGTTGGCATTTGGATCACTGAAATATACAGGGTTTTTTAGTTTACAAAACTTTTTTAACTTGCTTATTGATAATGCTTTTCTCCTTATTACAGCTGTGGGTATGACCTTTGTGCTAATTACAGGGGGGATAGATATTTCTATAGGCGCAGTGATTGCTTTAGTATGTATGCTTTCGGCAAATCTTTTGCAAAAGGGATGGAATGCTTTTGTGGTGATGGTTCTCATGTTGGTTGTGGGTGCTGTATTTGGCACTGGAATGGGGATATTCATTACAAAATTCAAGATGCAGCCCTTCATTGTGACATTAGCAGGGATGTTTTTAGCCAGAGGACTTTGTTATGTGGTTAGTATCGATACGATTATTATAGATAATCCGGTTTATGTTGCCATAAGCCAATCCAGAATCAATATAGGAACTGGTTTTGTATCATGGAGTGTTGTCATTGCACTTATTGTTCTTGCAGCAGCTTTTTATGTGCTTCACTTTAGTAAATTTGGAAGGCGTATTTATGCAATAGGTGGCAATGAACAATCAGCAAGGCTGATGGGGCTGCCTGTAGATCAGACAAAAATACTTGTCTATACCCTAAATGGGTGCTGTTCTGCTCTAGCAGGGATTGTATTTAGCTTTTATATGCTCTCAGGTTATGGACTTCATACAGTGGGACTTGAAATGGATGCTATTGCAGCGGCAGTTATAGGAGGGACCTTGCTAACCGGGGGAGTAGGCTATGTATTAGGTACATTATTGGGTGTTTTGACCCAAGGCTCTATACAGACACTTATTATGTTTGAAGGGACTTTAAGTTCATGGTGGACGAAAATAGCAGTAGCAGCACTCTTATGTCTGTTTATACTGATTCAAAGAGTATTTACTCTTGTGAAAACTAAAAAAGCAAAACCTATTTAGGTGTTTCTAAACTAAAACGTCATGAGAAAAAGATTTTCTCATGACGTTTTACTAGTGTAAAATATTAGCAGCTTTCACGGACAATAAGCTTATGGGGGACGATAATTTTTACTTTTTCCTTTCTTGCATCATTGATTTGTTCAAGTAATAACTTGACACCCAATTCGCCCATAAATTTGGTATAAATTTTAATGGTTGAAAGAGTGGGAGAGGTGTACTGAGAAGCCGGGATATCATTACAGCCTATAATGGACAGGTC
>JAQSYC010000116.1 GCA_029256345.1 Clostridia bacterium
GTATAAGTTTGCCAGTAAAAAAACTGCCCCACAAACAATAAAGACAATCCCCTTGATTAGAAAAGAAAACTCACTGTCAAAAAATCTAGCAATGATTAGTGCTGTTAAAAGAAACAAGCCACTATTCATCCGGCTTATACTGCTGTCCATAATACCTTGCCTAAGGGTGTTAACTGCAAGAAATAAAAAGCATACATTAAGTGCAATAGGCAACAGCACTTTAAAGTCACTTTCTAATAGCCCTGCCAGCCTAAAACCTATCACGATACTCGCTACCATTAAATAAACAAATAATCGCCGCGTAAAACGTCTTTTCGTTCTAATCAGCCATGCCGTGAGAACAAATGCTGCTGCTAAAAGCAATCCGATCATACACATGTACTCCAGGTTTAAATACCGACTATCAACATAGTCCCAAAATCCACTAAAGGTAAAAATAAATAGCAATATATAAATCCCCACATTCCCTAAAACCGCAAAAGGGCGGCTGCTTGGCAAAATAATCTCTTCATACAACAGTGCATCCAGTGCTATAAGCAAAATGAAATAAGCGATATAAACTTCTCTTAGTAAAATGTCATGACTTGTAAGCGCAGTGATAAAAGCAAAACCTGACAAAGCTAATAAAATATTACACCAAATGGTTTCTATATTTAATTTATCTTTTTTATAACATCCTATTATATAAGGTATACTCATACCTATAAGCAGTACACCTAAAGCTGCCTTAAACCATAAATCTGTCCTCTGTGTTAAAAACATACAGATTGTTCCTAATAGAAAATAAGCTGCCAAGGTAACTGTGGAGTCATATAAATAAACCATCGGTAAAGTAAGGATTGCCATTATCAAAAACAAAATCCACTCGTCTGTTATAACATGGTAAATTTGTCCATTCATACTCACAGCTGTCACAATTCCTATGGTTGTAAAAATAGCCGCTGCTTGTCTCAGCCAGCCCTGAATTTGGATTTTTATAACATATAAACCGCCTATACTGCCTATTAAAAATGGAAGGAATGAAATGACAACCTTAACAACTCTCGGAAAATCATTCCAATTTTTAGCCAATATAAGCACAATACCCAGTCCAATAAGAATCGTTCCTAAAACTCCCAATATCGCTCCTAATCTGCTTGGCTCACTGTTTTCTTTTTGTTCATAATATGCTTTTATTTTTATTTCCGTAGCTCTATCTACTAAACCTATTTTTTGCCATTCAGACATCTCTTCAAGCAACCACTTATTATATTTGCTTTTCATTGATACACCTCTATTTATATTTTTTCATATAACCACACTCTGCTTTATCATTATATTTCGCCGTTTTAAACTTTTTATACACAAGCAATTCATATAATCTTATATGGGTTTTTTCACTTATTTTTGGCCCTCATACTTGCCCTCTGTTGTTATCTTCAGCCGCTAGTTTTTGTAATGCCTCATCACTTACTCTATAGACTGTCCACTCGTCCATTGGCATGGCTCCTAGGCTTTTATAAAATCCGATGGATGACTTATTCCAATCCAAACACCACCACTCTAACCTACCGCATTTGCGTTCCAGTGCGACTTGTGCCAAATACTTCAGCATCTTTTTCCCAAGCCCCCTTCCTCTCATGTGAGGTTCAATGTAAAGGTCTTCCAAATAAATACCTGCTTTACCTAAAAAGGTCGAAAAGTTATGAAAAAATAACATAAAGCCTACAGGCCTACCCTCATACTCTCCAATGATAACCTCTGCTGCTTTCTGTTCAAAAAGCCATTTATGTAAGACCTGCTCTGTCGCAACCACTTGCTCCAAAAGATCTTCATATTTTGCTAATTCTTTAATGAAATATAAAATGAGTGCTATGTCTTCCTGTTTTGCAAACCTCATAATAAATGATGAATCCGTTACTTTCAATTGATCTACCACTACCTCATTTCCTCCTTGTAAATTAAATTGAGTTACTAAAATAATAAAGCCTCCATAGCTTTTGACTTTCAATACTATGGGGGCTTATTGTCATTGGCTTTGGGTCTTATCATTTATAAAATAATAAGCATTTAGCAAGTAAGTCTGTTCGTATTTTTCGGCCATTTTCCATAGATAATTTTTTACACTTTCATATTTTGTCTTGCCTTCTGCAAAACGCTCTAATTTTATATGAAAATTTTTCTTTTCGCTTTCTGTACATATGTTTTTAAAATATCCCCATATATGAAGTCCGGCATTTTGACAGGCACCTCTATCTAAGGGCAATACCTGAGCCTGTTCAACTAAGGTATAAAAAGTTTTTACGGCATCCTCTGGATATCTCTTCATAAGTTGTCTCATTTGCTGATAGATTGTTGCTGACTGACTTAATACAAGATACTTATACCGTGCCCATTCTTTCTCTAATGACTTTTTTAAAATTTTATGAGCCTGTATTACATAGCTGCACTTTATGGCCGAAAGATTTTTATCTTTAACCTCTAACATGATATCTATAGGTATACCTTCTAAACTTGTATAAAAATTCAAAAATTCTTTTATAGCAATTGTCTGAGAATGGGCACCTATCCGTCCACCTAACTGTTGCTGAGAATAATGGATTTTAGGAACGCCATCCTTTTCCCCCCACGTTTGGCTGCATAGATGAATCCATTCCTTGACAGTTCTCTCTTTTTGGGATGGATTAATGTGGTGATGGAGCACATCAAAAACCACTGGGGCCCCTACAGCTTTTCCTAAATTGTAGACTTCCTCTATCCCATAACAGCGTTCATCATTTTCAAGAACTAATCTTGATTTGATGGGATCAGAAAGCCTATTATAATTGTAAATAAATCTCTCTATGGCCGTACTTTTATCTCCATATATTCCCCCTACATGGAGAATAAGTTTGCTCGAACGATTCGTTTTTAATGCTGTCAAAAACCGTTCATGATAAATCAAATCTTCTATGCCCCGCTCCACCACTTCGGGATGTGGGGAATTCAAAAGTGTATATTGTCCTGGGTGCATCGACACACGCATGCCACTTGCTGCAATTTTATCCCCTATTCTATGAAACTGCTCTTGATGTTCTTCCCACCATCTTTGGGCATTTAAAGGATGTGATGCAAAAGGAATAACGTCTGAACTAATACGAAAAAGTGAAATCTCATTTTCTCTGTTAAAGTCTATCATTTTTTCTAAGGCTTCAAGGTTTTGTTTTGTTATTTCTCTCAGTTTGTCCTCTGTCACATTTTTGGCCATAATCCGGTGTAAGGTTGTTTGATAAACTCCCAGTGTTATACAAGCATATCCAATAGCCATCGTCATTCCTCTTCTTTCTATTAACTACTCAGTCTTTTGTTATAGTGCTTGGCGGATCAAGTCCTTATGTATAAATTGTTCCTCATAAAGTACTTTCGAATGATTTTTTACAAGCAGCTTTTCCTCTAGTAATATGCCCGTTTGTTTATCAAAAATTTCTCTATAAACTTCATTATTTCTATAATAATTTTCCCCTTGTTTTTCGAAGTACTGATTTTTTTCCTTTATATGATAAGTAACCTCAAGCTCATTTTCACTTCTCAGTTCACCGCATAAGTACTCTTCCGTGGTATAAACAATAAGCTGAAAGCTCTGAGTGGTAGGATTGATAAACTGGTAATCTAGATAGTTATACATGATGGAGGTTCCCGTTCCAAAAGGGATTTGTCTGCCGTAATCCGGAAACATATCCATTTGATGATGGTGGTGATGTTCTGTTATTTCTAAGGGACTGTGCAAAACCATCCAGTGAATAAGATTGGTGAATTGACACATGCCGCCTCCAATACCCTGATCTACCTTTCCGCCTCGAATAACTAACCCTTCTTTAAAACCCTTGCTGCTTGTACATTTTCCTAGCAATTTCCAGAAAGAAAAGACTTCTTGCGGTCTAATAATAATGTTATTCATTTTAGGTGCAGCTAACTTAAGATTTGTTGCTTTATTTTCTTGTAATTGCATATCTGCATTGCCTATTTTTCGTCTTATTAAAGACTTGTGTTGATAAATAATAGTAGGTAAATATTGGTCTATGTAAGTCGATGCATATTTCCTGCCATCTAACAGCCATTTAATTCTTCTAAGTAAAATATTTTTAATGACAACTAGTTGATAAGTGACAGGATGCCATTCGCAAAATAACTTTCTAGCCATAACTTTCCCCTTTCTCCTTTCTACTTATTTAGAGTAGAGGTATTGACTATTATATTTCAATAAGCTCTTCTAAAATCAGACAGGCATCTTTGACATATTTTCCGCATAAATCATGAGGGTTACCGCTATACCCTTCTAACAGCTCTTTACAGACTGTTGATTGATGAAGTTCTTTAAAACGTGCTGAAAAAGCTTTAACGAGTTCAAATGTCTTGATCCTTGCCTCAGCATCATCCGCTCTCGTTCTGCCATGCATAAGGCTGATGACCATATAAGCTCCTGTTACAGCACCGCACTCTCCCTTCATGCCGCCCATACCGCCTCCAAAAGCCTGTGAAACTTTAAGTGCTACCTCATAATTCATCCCTAGCTCTTTAGCATAAACTGCAAATACCGCCTGTGAACATGAAAAACCCTCCTGAAAACACTCTAATGCATTTTGTACTTTACTCATTTTCGTTTGCCTCCCGTTTAGTAGATAGTAATTTCATTATTATAGTCCTTAAGTGTGAAAAATTCAATCTTTTCAGTGTATTTATAAAACTTTTGAAGGATACCTCTTCTCCTCATCAAATAAATGAAAGAGGCCTGATAAAATGGCCTCTTTCATTTATTTGATACTATTCTTTTTCTGGTGTTGTAATACTGAGCTGTAGTTCTTCTAATTGTTTAGGATCTACTGCCCCCGGTGCCTGAGTCATCAAGCAACTGGCATCTTTTACTTTAGGGAATGCAATAACGTCTCTGATACTATCCGCTCCGCACATCAGCATAATCATGCGGTCAAGTCCAAATGCAAGTCCGCCGTGAGGTGGCACCCCATATTTAAAGGCATTCAGTAAATACCCAAATTGCTCATAAGCCTCCTCATCTGTGAAGCCAAGGAGTTTAAACATTTTTTCCTGTACCTCTTTTTGATAGATACGGATACTGCCTCCTCCTAGTTCACACCCATTGAGACAAAGGTCATAGGCTTTTGCCCGCACCTTGCCGGGGTCTGTTTCCATAATCGGTATATCTTCATCTTTTGGCATTGTGAATGGATGGTGCATGGCCACGTATCTGCCTGCTTCTTCATCAAGTTCTAAAAGTGGAAAATCTGTTACCCATACAAATTTAAATTCATCTTTTGAGACAAGATTTAGTCTTTTAGCGGATTCTAGCCTAAGGGCTCCAAGTGCTGCATACACAACAGAAGGTTTATCTGCTACAACTAAAATAAGATCATCTTTGTCTGTACCCATACGCTCTTTAAGTTGGGCGAGGGTTTCTTCACTTAAAAATTTAGCAAATGAAGATTTTTCTTCACCATCTGTTTTAATCTGATGCCAAGCCACGCCTTTTGCCCCAAAATCTTTGCCATAGGCTACTAAGCTGTCAATTTGCTTACGTCCGATATCTCCCATGCCCTTTACATTAATAGCCCGGACTATGCCCCCTTCTTTTAGAGCATTTTCAAATACTGCGAAGCCACAGCCTTTTACTAAATCTGAAAGGTCTTTTAATTCCAATTCAAAACGAATATCTGGTTTGTCTGAACCATAT
>JAQSYC010000117.1 GCA_029256345.1 Clostridia bacterium
TTGAAACGGCTCAAAGAAAAATACAAAGTGTACAAGGAAATAGCAAGTTATCTAGACCAAGTTTGTGAAGATGTTTTGGATAATCTCCATTTATTTGAGGGGGATCATGAAGCATCTAATAAAGATATGAAAGAGATGTTTCCTTGGCTTGCGACAAACGGGGTACAAAAGTTAGTTAAAAAATACGGTATTAACTTAATAGTGGATCATAGTCAAACAAAGGGGGCACCTATTGTTACAGACCTTAACCTTGAAAATTATAATCTGACAGGAAAAGTTTTGTTAGATAGCGAACTCAATATGCTGTACAGCGATTTCACCAATATACGTGCCGGGCTTTTTCATAAAGCCAATGGGGGGTATCTGGTACTCAGGGTGCAGAGCATATTAGAGAATATCGGAGGATGGCTAGCGATTAAAAAAATGCTAAAGACAGGTTATATCCGCATCGAAAATCCGGAAGATATGAATATTACAACGGTGACATCTATAAAACCAGAACCCCTGAAGGCTGATATAAAAATCATCTTATTAGGTAATTATGCACTGTACCATACACTGAGTAGTTATGATGAAGATTTTAGAAAATTATTTAAAGTAAGAATTGACTTTGACGATGAGATAGAGAGCAGTACAGAGCAACTCAATAGGCTTGCGCATCTAGTGAAAAACCTATGTGATGAAGAAGGGCTGTTACCTGTCAGTTTAGAAGGTATTCTAAAGATTGGTGAGTATGGAAATAGGGTGGCACAAAACCCAAGGAAACTGCCGGCCAATGTAGGCACCTTGTTAGACTTAGTGAGAGAGGCAAGTGTTTTTGCAGAAGATGTTATCAGTGCAGAAAGCATTTGTAAAGCCATTAAGCATAGGCAGAATTTTAAACTTAAGTTAGAAAAACGGATAGATGAAAGAATTATAGACAATCTTTATCTGATTGATACGGAAGGAGAAAAAACAGGTCAAATCAATGGTCTGGCAGTCTATACAGTAGATGAGTATATGTTTGGAAGGCCTGTTAAAATCACAGCAACAACCTATAAAGGAAAGCTGGGAATCGTTGATATAGAGAAAGAATCGGGTCTTAGTGGAGATATTCACACAAAGGGTATTCAGATTATAACAGGATTTCTAGGGCATAGTTTTGCGCAGGATATGCCACTGTCCTTAAGTTGTAATATCTGTTTTGAGCAAAGCTATTCCGGAATAGACGGAGACAGTGCATCAAGCGTCGAACTTTATGCGATATTATCTAGTTTAGCAGAAGTGCCAATCAGACAGAATATTGCAGCTACTGGTTCAATTAATCAATATGGACAGATACAGCCTATAGGAGGCGTTAATGAAAAAATAGAAGGATTCTTTAAAACGTGTAAAAGGCGGGGTCTTAGAGGCGATGAAGGGGTGATTATTCCTATTCAAAACAAAAGAGAACTGATGTTAGATGAAGAAATAGTGGAAGCTGTCAAGATGAATTTATTCCACATCTATGCCGTTTCAACTATTGAAGAAGGTATGGAGATTATAACGGGATACAGTTACTCAGATATTGAGAGCCGTGTTCGAAAAAAACTTACTAAATTCAACAAACAATCGGAGATATTTATGCTATAATATTTAGTATAATATGTAAGATTATTTGAGAGAATAAAAGCTATAGGCTATAAGGTGGAGGGAACATGACAAACAGAATATTATCCGTATTGGTTGAGAATAATTATGGTGTGGTGGCTAGAATAGCGGGGTTATTTACAAGAAGAGGCTTTAATATGAATAGCTTTGCAGGAGAAGAAACCCATGACCCAGGTATATCCAGAATTACCATTTCTGTAACAGAAAATGAAGATTCTATTTATCAAATACAAAAGCAGGTAGAAAAACTGGTTGACATCAAAAAAGTAGAGCCTCTAGATGCTAAGAAAGATATTATAAGAGAATTGGCACTTATAAAAGTAACAGCCCAAAAAGACTTGTTCCTTCATATTAAAGAACTTACAGAACAATTTAGTGTAAGAATTATAGATATGGATACTGAAGCAGTTGTATTTGAATTATGTAATACAAAAGAAAAAATTGATGAATTTATAGATGTTGTAAGACAATATGAAATAGTAGAAAGTGTCAGGACAGGAGTTATCGCGCTTCAGGCAGGAAATAAACATATGTAGGTGTAAAGACTATCAATGCAAGATAAAGGAGGAAGCGCATGCCGATTACTCAGGAGATTAACAAACCCAAATTATTAGATATATTAGAAAAAGTAATAGATGAAATGGAAGACTGGCTGATCATTGGTGATGAATATGGTAAGATTGTCTATGCCAACGAAAATGTTTATACTTCCTGTGGATGCGTTAAGTCAGATTTATTAGGACAAGATATGTGTATGTTTGTTGGTGTGGATTTGGCGGATGATATTGTAATTGAGAAAATAAGAAAGTTTGTGTTAGAGGGAGAAAAATTTGAGTTTATTACCAATAGGTTCATTAAGCACAATAAAAGAATCTATTTGACCAATAGTTTTACGGCCTTATGGAGTGAAAATAAGTTAGAATATTATGTATGCGTATCAAAGGATATTACAAAAACACAAAAACTAAGAGAAGAAATGTATCGTGTAAGTTATATTGATGATTTGACTAATTTTCCTAATCAAAAAGTCTTTTTGGAAAGCCTATACAAACAGGTCAAAAGAGCTCAAAAAAACAACACGGAATTTGCAGTTATTTTAGTAGATATCAAAAAAATAGGTGAAATCAATAATACATATGGGCTTGGCGTAGGGGACAGAATTATTAAAGAAGTAGGCAGAAGAATAAAAAGCAGTTTAAATAAAGATAAAGAAATCTTCAAATACAATGGCAATGTTTTTTCAATTATTTATCAAAATGTCAATGAGACAAGAGACATCGAGGAATTTTTGGAACAGCTCGATCAAACGATGCATGAACCTATCAAAATACATAATAGTTATATGTATGTGGAGTTCAAGGCAGGGGTGGCGCTTTATCCAGGAGACTCTGCGCTTCCAAGTGAACTTATAAAGATGGCTCAGATTGCATTGGCTAAAGCTAAAAAGGAGATTAAATATACACCCTATATGTTTTATACAAAGGGAATACAAGAAGAAGTTCAAAATACACTCTTACTAGAGTCAGAAATGAGAGTTGCAGTAGAAAATGAGGAGTTCCTAGTGTATTACCAGCCGTTTGTTGACCTTCATAAGGATGAAATAGTAGGGATGGAAGCACTTATCAGAAGGGTTAAAAGCAATGGAGAATTAGTCTTGCCAGGGAAATTTATCGCTCTTCTTGAACAAATGAATCTAATCGAAAAAGTAGGTATTATGGTTATCGAAAAAGTGTGTATGCAGCTGAGAAAATGGATAGATGCAGGGTACCGTATTGTGCCAGTTTCAGTCAATCTATCAGCGCTTCAATTCAAAAATCCTACCCTTGCAAAAAATATCAAAGCTATCTTGAATAAATATGATGTTGCACCTGAATATGTGGTGTTAGAAATTACAGAATCAACTGTTATGGAAGACATAGGAATTGCCCAGCTCATCATCAGTGAACTAAAAAGCTATGGGTTTACCATATCTATTGATGATTTTGGAACAGGTTATGCATCAATCGGATACCTTAAAAAATTTAGGTTTGATCATCTCAAAATAGATATCTCATTTATACGGGAAATTGTAAGAAATCCTCAGGATAGGGCTATAGTAGAAGCCATCATTTCTATAGCAAAGACGTTGAATCTCAAAACGATTGCAGAAGGCATTGAAGATGAAGAGCAGCTTGAGATTATGAGTATGCTGGGTTGTGAGATGGGACAGGGATTTTTTTGGGACAAACCGATTAGTGCCCATAAGATCGAAGAGAAATACATGCAAATGAATCTTAGCTTGAAATAAATGATTAATATATGTTAAACTAATTAATAAAACTAGAAAAGTCAAAGGAGTTATTGGTTAATGAGTAATTTAGAAGGATTGACTTTAGTTCAGCTGAGGCAAAAAGCTAAAGATTTAGGCATAAAAAACATCAATAAAATGCGAAAAAGTGAACTGATAGCGAGTATTGAAGATAGTAATAACTCCTCTTTTTTAGAAGCGAATGAAGAGTATACGGAACCGTCACAAGAGCAATCACCTGTTTTATTAGAATCTGAGCCTTGTACAGAAGAAGGAGAGGATGATGGCCTTACAGAGGAAGGGGCATTATCTGGTATTGAGTCAAAGAGCGAACGCATGACAGGTGCAGGTATTTTGGAGATCATGGCAGATGGCTATGGCTTTTTGAGATCTCAAAATTTTATGCGGGGAGAAAATGATATTTATCTTTCTATATCTCAGATTAGGCGATTTAATCTCAAGACAGGGGATTGGATTGAAGGAGATATGAGAAGGCCTAAGGAAGGGGAAAAGGCAGGAGCACTTTTATATGTGCATAAAGTCAATGGAGATAGGCCGGAAAAAGCAAAATACAGACCTAATTTTGAAACACTTACCCCAGTATTTCCTAATGAGCGCTTACATTTAGAATATGATAAAGAGATTCTCTCCACCAGAATTATAGACCTTATTGCACCGATTGGAAAAGGACAAAGAGGGCTTATTGTAGCACCACCGAAAGCTGGGAAAACGGTGCTGCTTAAACATATAGCCAATGCGATTACTCATAACCACAGTGAAGTTTCGCTCATTGTTCTGCTGATAGATGAAAGACCTGAGGAGGTAACGGATATCAGGCGTTCAATACAGGGTAAAGACGTACAAGTCATTGCATCTACCTTTGATGAGCCGCCGGAACATCATAAGCAAGTGGCAGAGATGGTGCTTGAGAGAGCTAAAAGAATGGTTGAGCAGGGGAAGAATCTAGTGATATTGTTAGATAGTATTACTCGTATGGCAAGGGCCTACAACCTTACGATTCCGCCAAGTGGAAGGACTCTGTCGGGGGGATTAGACCCAGCTGCACTGCATATGCCGAAAAAGTTTTTTGGAGCTGCCAGAAAAATAGAGCACGGTGGAAGTCTAACAATACTTGGAACGGCACTGGTGGATACAGGAAGCAAGATGGATGAAGTTATCTTTGAAGAATTCAAAGGTACTGGTAATATGGAGCTTGTACTGGATAGATCTCTTTCTGAAAGAAGAATTTTTCCTGCTATTGATATCTATAAATCAGGAACTAGGAGAGATGATCTTTTATTATCCCCAGAAGAAGCAGGGGTTGCATATGGTATTAGGAAAGATTTGAACCGCAATAATATTTCAGAAGTTACAGAAAATTTGATAAATACTATGCTTGTTTGTGGGAATAATAAAGAATTCGTAGAACGTATGAAAAAAACTTTATAGTTTATCGTTAAAATAGCAGTTTATATAGTTGCATTGTTACAAAACCCATGCTATAATACTACTGTTGTCACAAAATTGTTAGAGTGCAAATTAACATAGAAAAGTGTCATGAAAGAGGTGAAGTGAAATGAATAAAGAAATTCAACCAAAATATGAAGCAGTATCAGTAACTTGTAATGGGTGTGGAAACACTATTGAAACAAGTTCAACAAAAGAATCAATCAATGTGGAAGTATGCTCAAAGTGTCATCCTTTTTACACAGGTAAACAAAGAGCAGCCTCAGCAAAAGGAAGAATCGATAAATTTAATAAAAAATATGATATGTAATAACTTACAGAAGGGGTTGAGAGGATGGTCTCAGCCTCTTTTTTGCAAAATGTGGAGGTGAGCGAATGGCAAAGGTTAATATAGGCGGACAAGCTGTTATTGAGGGTGTCATGATGAAGGGCAGAGGCGTTTACGCTGTTTCTGTAAGAAAATCTGACGGCACAATCACGACAGATATCAAAAAGTCTACAAGTATTATGGATCAGATCAAGCTATTAAGATGGCCTATCCTAAGGGGGGTTGCTGTTTTTATAGAATCTCTTGTTTTAGGTGTTAAGACACTTACTTTTTCAGCAGAATTATACGGCGAGGAAGACCCTGAAGAAAAGCCAAGTGCATTTGAGATATGGTTAGAAAACAAGCTTGGTGAAAAAGGCGAGAAAATCATTATGGGCATTACGATGGCAATATCCTTTATATTTGCCATTGCATTGTTTATGGTACTGCCTATGCTTATCAGCAGATTATTCAAACAGTACGTAACAAGTTCATTCGCTCAAAATATTATAGAGGGTGCCATACGTATCCTAATCTTTTTAATCTATATGAAGCTTATTTCCAAAATGAAAGATATCCAGCGTACTTTTCAGTACCATGGAGCCGAACATAAAACGATTAATTGTTTAGAAATAGATCAAGAACTTACGGTAGAAAATGTAAAAGAATGCAGCAGACTCCATAAAAGCTGCGGGACAAGCTTTTTATTTATCGTGATGATTGTGAGTATTTTAGTATTCACTTTATTTACCACACAAATTTTATGGCAAAGGACACTCATACGTATTTTTATGGTGCCCATTATAGCAGGTTTATCTTATGAGTTTATCAGATGGGCGAGACTCTCGCCGAATAATAAGTTAGCAGATTTTTTGAGTAAACCAGGTATGTGGTTACAAAAAGAATTTACAACGATAGAACCAGATGATATGCAAATACAAGTTGCTATTGAAGCGGTAAAAGGAGTGCTTAAACATGAACCTATCGACAAGTAAGGCTATGGGAACGACTTTACACGAACTGATTAAGCAAGGGGAAGAGATCCTCAGAGCTTATCATAAACTGGATGCAGCCATTGATGCAAGACTACTGATGTGTTACCTGCTAGGCTGCAAAGACATCACACTTATTTTAAATAGAGATGAAATGATTTCCCCTCATGTAGAAGAATCCTACATGTATCTGATAGCTAAAAGAACCCAAGGTATCCCCCTGCAGTATATTACTAAAAGTCAAGAGTTTATGGGACTTGAGTTTTATGTAGATGAGAGAGTGCTTATTCCGAGGCAGGATACGGAAACTTTGGTAGAAACAATTCTAGATATTGCAAAACAAGAGCCGCTCCATCAAGTAGTAGAAATAGGGGTAGGTTCGGGATGTATCAGTATTTCCCTTGCCCATTACAGAAAAGATATGAACATTACGGCTATTGATATCTCTCAGGAAGCTTTAGAAGTCACTTTGAAAAATACAAGGTA
>JAQSYC010000118.1 GCA_029256345.1 Clostridia bacterium
GCCATCCTTACCTTCTCCTTGTGGCAAAGGATAGTTTGACGGATAAAAATAATCATCAAAATGAATACCATCTACATCATAGTTATCTACAATTTCTTTTACAGTATCCGCAATATGTTTTTTTACCCCTGCTACCTCTGGATTATAGTATAAGGCATTATTATAGCTCATCACCCACTCTGGATTGTTTCTGGCCGGGTGACTGCTGCTAAGTGCATTGATGTCTGTCCCCGAAGTGGTCACCCGGTAAGGGTTAAGCCAAGCATGAAAAGCCATACCTCTGTCATGAGCTGCCTCTATCATAAAGGCCATGGGGTCATACCCGGGATCTTTGCCTTGTGTACCTGTTAAAACATCTGACCAAGGGTTAATAGCTGACTGATATAAAGCATCTGCTTTCGGCCTTACCTGGACAACTACTGTGTTGATGCCTATAGCCTGAAGTTGTTCTATTTTGCTTATAAATTCTTGTTTTTGAGCTGTTACATTATTTTTAGTGCTTGGAAAGTCTATATTAAAAACTGTAGCCATCCACGCCGCCCTTATATCCTGTCCAGACTCAGCTGCAAAAGTTGTTGTAGTAAAGCTACTTACTACCAACATAACTGTCATGATCATTGAAAGTATTTTTTTCAATCTAACTTCCTCCTTGTTTTGTCATCCATTGATTGTTCAAATTATAGTTTAAATTATAGTTTAAGTCGAAGTATTTGTAAATATTTGTAATCTTATTGTGATAAAAATGAAATATTATATCCCTAGATGACTTATCTAGGGATATAATGCAGGAGGAAATCAAATTCTGTAAGTTCTTCTATCGTCTCAAAGTCAGGGCATTTGCAAAAGGTTTTGTCCTGTAGTTCATCATAGGTCAGGATAAAAATAAAGTTATTGATTTGATAACACGCTTCCCCATCTACAAAAAAGTCTTCTCTCTTTTCAAAAGGATTCATAGCAACCACTTTATAATAAACGTAAAAGTCTAATGCATAGTCCCGCCTTTCTTCTAACTTTATGGCCACTGCATCTATTAATTGCTGTAAAGGATCTTTGATATATTCTTCTTGAAGTTTTTTATTGGTGTCCATTTGATAGATAACTGGTGAAATATTTTTAGTAATCGTATCAATCAGTAAAATCTCTTCTTCCTTCAGACTGCTGTGAGTCTCGAGCACTACTAAAAATCCTTTTGGATAAGTCTCTTCTTCTGTAGCACTATAGGCATTAAAAATTGGCGCAATCATCACGCAGTTGGAACTTCCCAACTCTTCTGCAACATCACTGTCAAAAAACTGATGCAGCGTATCTTGCTGAAAATCCAGAATCATTTCGCCGTAGCAAGCTTTTTCCCATTTGTCATTTAAAATAAATGTGTTAGCTTGTTGCTTTAGACCCAAGGTATAGTTTACCTTATAACCCTTTGGTACTTTATAGGCAAAAAAAGCTTTAGTAATCCCAAAGTTCAGCTCTAGAACTTTTAAAGTCAACCTAGATATTTCTTCTATATTGACCCCAGCATTGATATTTTGAATGGTTTTATTCAGCATATCTAAAATATTGAACTTCTTTTTTATACGCTCATGCTGGACCACCAATTCTTTAAACATCAACGCATTAGAAATAGCAATATGGGTAAAGGAAGCCAAGGTTTCAACCAGTTCAAAAGTGGATTCATCATAGATTCTTTCATTAACCGCTTCACTTAAGGTAACAACCCCAAGAATGGTATCTTTAACTAATAAAACAATGTATTTTGTCTCCAGCAGATAAAATTCCTGCCAATTTTCAAATATGGACTTAACTATTTCAAGGTCTCTTTCCAGATGCAGCACCAATTGTTTACCTTTATAGACAGTGTCACACAGACGAAGTTCCGTAGAGATTGATAAATAATTAGATACATTTCTATAACCTAATACTTTAATGCTTTTTGAATAGGTGTCATAAATCCCAAATGATGTTACTTTACTACATGTAATTTCACTGAATATATCTGTTGCCAAAATGTAAAGGCGATCCAGATTGACCTCCGAAAGTAATGACTTTGCACTTTGGTTAATCGCAAACAAATTGAATATTTTCTGATCAAGCTGCTTATTTTTTTGATTGAGCTCCGTCACTTGTCTGCTATTTTCAAAGGAACTGCCAAAAAGCTTTGTTAAAGTCCTTGCAATAATCCAATCATCTTCATCAAATGGACTTAGGGTTTTCCCATTCGAAATGATAAACCCATAAAGAAAGTCATCCATAATAAGTGGAATAACGAGTTTTATATTAAATGTTTCTATTGTCTCTTGACTAAGAAAACGTTCCATATAATCAACAATAATATCCCCATGAAGGACTGGAATTTCTTCTAATGCTTGGCTTAGTGGGATGCTATAGGCCTCTGCATCGTATAATCTACTGTTTTTCAGCACATATTGCTCTTCTTCATATACAAATAGTGCTGAAGAGTGCAGGGTTAAAATCTCATTTGTGAATTCAAAAGCATAATGGCTAATCTGCTCCAAACTAAACCTTTGAGTAAAAAAATCTATTGCTTGCAGCAAAACTTCATAGCGATACCCTTTGTTTGATAGTCTACTTTCTTGCATATAATCTCTCCTTTTAATCAAACATCATTTGATTATCTTGTGCATAAAAGGTACCCGTAGTAATATGCTTGATGCGCTTTTGAATATTTTTTATCTGCAGCAGCGTTCTTGGATAGGCCTTCTCATATATGGTTACTTGCCCTTCTCCTCTAGAGGATAAAATATTGATCAGTTCTTTTCTTTTCTCTTCCAGAGTATAAATCTCATCAATGACTGCCTGATGAACCTTGCGATAACTTTTATAGTCTTCCTGACTTTTAATCCTGCCAAACTGAGTCAGTGTGTTTTCGTAAACTTTGAGTTCTCTTTCATTTTGCTCTGCTTTTATAAGTAACGCTTTATACTTTACTAACAGATCATCTAATTCCTTTTTGAGTTTCTTTCTGTCAAAACCTTCCACATTGATATAAGTTTCTTTTTCATAAACATTTCCTACCATACGTAAAGATACTTTGGTTTTAGCCCGAATCGTACCCCCGATGGTACGTCCATGCTTAGCTTGTACAAAAATACTGCCTCCCTCCAGTTCACTATCTAACGCATAATACCCTATATCTATTGTATCCTTTGCTTTAACGGTACAGGCATTAACGTATTTGACAAAGACACTGCCCTCTCTGGCTTCTATAAGGGATTTTCCTTTTCCAGAAATACCGCCTTTAACATAGATATTCCCAGATTTAGAGCATACTTTATTTACTGCCCCAAGCCCCATCTCTCCAAGTATAGAAATATCATGCTCTGCCACAACTGAAAACCCATCCTCTATAGTTCCTTTAACAGTAACAGACCCATCAAAATCAATATTACCCGTTTCATTACCGATGTCACCACTGATAAGTAAATGCTTAACAACCCCAATTCTGCCCTCTTTAATCTGCAAGGCGCCATCAGTTTTGGCCAAAAGTATCATTTTTTCCCCTTTTTGAACGACTTCCACACTTTTTTCGTCAAATCTGAGTTGTTTATCTTTACCTGCCCTTCCCGGTAGCCCCTCTCCCTTAATATTCATCCCCTGTACACTGGAGCTTGCGGCCTGTTTCTCCCCTAACCAATCACCCTTATGGATATATTTAAACAAATTCATATCATAATAATTGGTCCGCCCATCTTCGTGGAGTGCCGGCTGCTTCTCTGGCATTTCTAAATAAACTACTGTGGCATCTGTGCCATCTTTTGGCAAAACACCTTTAGCCACTACTATATCCTTTTGAGTCTTTATTTCTTTATTGATCACATCATATAAAATACCGTAAGTAATTTCCTTTTCTTTAAGCAACTGCAATATTTCCTCATTAACGACTTGTTTGGTCACTTCATATGTACTTTGCTCTAAACTAATGTGAACCTTAGCTTCTAAATAGTCTGCGGAGATCGTCAGATTGATTTTGGATTTTAGTTTGCCAAACTCTATTTTCTCGTTTGTGCCATTTTCAAGCGCTTCTCTGAGTACTAGAAATTTTGTTATAGCAATCCGAGGGTATTTTTCCAGTATAATCTGAAAATCTCTAATTGAAAACCCCAACTTAGAAACCTGTATAAATAGTATTTCTTCTGTTTCTGTAATAGAAAAATATTCATTTTGTACAAGTATCATATACTCCACCTTTTAGTTATTTTATAACTGCTCGTAAGATAAGACTCTTGAAAGATAATAGACTAAGTTTTAACGTCTTAATCTATATTGCTACTTACTGCTCAGTAAGTGTAACCTTTAGATAGCTGCATAAAGTATCCACAATCAACTGATGATCCTCTAGGTGAGGCAATCCTGATACCCCAATGCATCCTATTACCCCAGTTCCCTTTACATGGATAGGAAATCCCCCTCCCATGCAGGCATACTCCATAGGATCAAGAAACCAATCTTTTTGTAAATCTTGATTTCTTTCCTGCAAAAGCGTATAAACATGTAAAGAACTTTTTTGCACAGTCTGAACAGTATTCATCTTTCGTCTAAGCCACATGTCATTATGTTTATTCGTCCCTGAAAAACCATATCTAAACACCTTATAGTCGTTTATGATAATATCAATTGCAATAACTGCATTTCTTTTTTTAGCTTCTTTTATGAGTAGCATACCCACTTCTAAAGCATCTTCATTTGAAAAATGCTCAAATCTTAAAAGTTCTTCTTGTTTAATGATTTCTTTTTGTAATGCTTTAATATCCATTATAACCTCCTTTTTTCTCTTATTATAACATATTTTGTTGTTTTTATGACAAATACTACTAAAAAGAATTGCATAAAATCTTTTTTAAAAATATTTTCGACTTGACATTTCGCTCATATAGGCATAACATTTATTAGTTATAACCTTATATTATACATGTCACGATTAATACAGATAAGGACGGTTAATATGTCAACAGAGAATTCAAGTTATACCCAAGAAATCCAACGAAGAAGAACCTTTGCCCTTATTTCACATCCCGATGCAGGTAAAACAACGCTTACGGAAAAATTCCTTTTATATGGAGGAGCTATTCGTTCGGCAGGTTCTGTAAAATCAAGAAGGTCTCAAAAACATGCAGTATCAGACTGGATGGAAATTGAAAAACAAAGGGGAATATCTGTTACTTCAAGTGTACTTCAATTTGATTACGACGGCTTTTGCATTAATATATTAGATACCCCCGGGCATCAAGATTTCAGTGAAGACACCTATAGAACTTTAGTTGCAGCAGATAGTGCTATTATGGTTATCGACTGTTCTAAAGGTGTAGAAGAGCAAACAAAGAAATTATTTAAAGTTTGTAAGATGCGTGGTATCCCTATTTTTACATTTATCAATAAAATGGATGCTCAAGGTAAAGACCCCTTTGAACTTATGGAAGACATTGAAAATGTACTGGGCATTCGTTCCTATCCTATGGATTGGCCCATTGGTATGGGAAAAAATTTCAAAGGCGTTTATAATCGTCTGAAAAAACAAGTAGAACTTTTTAATGACGGCAAACACGGCCAGGATATCGCCCGCTCCGTAAAAGGAGATATTACGGATGAAAAGTTTAAGGGCTTATTAGG
>JAQSYC010000119.1 GCA_029256345.1 Clostridia bacterium
CCAGATATAATCCAAAAAGGGCTAAGACCTAAAGAATCCCCTAAAATCTTGGGACCAAGTACAAGGCCGTCAAACTGCTGCAGTAAAAATATAAAGCCAGCAACTGTAGCCGCAGGTAAAAATCCATCAAATAACGTAATGAGTACAGCAGGGATGGCTCCGAGGAAAGGTCCAAAATAAGGGATCATATTCGTAACACCTACAATAACAGACAAAAGAAGTGCATAAGGGTTTCCAATGAGAGATAACCCAATAAAACAAATAATACCGATAATGAACGAATCTATAAACTTACCGACAAAAAACTTGATAAATATTTCATGACCTTCTTTAAAAATACCGATCATTTTTCTAGCAGTAGATTCCTTAAGCAAAGAGTAAGACGCTCTTTTGGCTGCATGGACGAAAGATTCTTTGCGTTCAAGGGCATAGAAAGAGATAACAATAGCCATAAGCCAATTAAATAGAGATGAAGTAATACTAAAGGCCTGAGCTACTACTGTCGTCATAATCGCATTAAGAGATATAATATTAAAATAATTTTCAGGACTAAGCATGTCAAAAAGCTTAGTGGTATCTACCTGATAAGGTAGGCCAGTAATACGCTCATTAATTGTATTTTCAAGGGTTTCAAGCGCAATATTAAATTCCTTCATATATTGGGGAAATCTATGCATAAGTTCCGTTATATTAACTAAGATTTGAGGAATAAAGTAACGAATCATTAAAATAATACTTCCAAAAATAAAAATATAAAGAATAATAATGGAAAGAGTACGAATTTGTTTTCTATGAATGTTCTTTTTAGGTTTAAAAACTTTGAGCAAATTATTTTCGAAAAATTGCATAATGGGATTAAATAAATAAGATAAAATCAGTCCATATAAAATAGGAGACAGAACAATTTTTATTTTATTAAAAAAGTTCATAATGGAGGGAAAGATATTATCTGTATTGGAAGAAATCCTATAAAACAAAATACAGATGATAATAACAAAAATAGCATATAATGAAATCAGTAAGTAATTATTATTGTTCCAATTTTTTTTCATCCTTACACCTCGCAAATTAATATACCTTATTTTAGCATACTATTTTATTTAAAAAAAGAAGGTAAAAAATAAGTCATAAAGTACTTGACATAAGAGTAGGACTTAGATATAATTATATTTGTCTTTCGGGAATAGAATAAGCGATCGTGGCGGAATTGGCATACGCGCTAGACTAAGGATCTAGTGTCTGTAACGGACTTGGGGGTTCGAGTCCCCCCGATCGCATCTCAAAAGCCTTGTAACCTAACAGTTACAAGGCTTTTTGTGTATTTTAAGTTAGTCAATTAAATCGAATATAACGGATGGTTAACTTTTATGAATGAAATATGATAATAACTCACTTGTGAGAAACTAAGGTCTTTGCTATTCTTAAGTAGCAAGGACCTTAGCTATTTCAATAGATTGGAGATAAAAACCATGAAAATAAATGAAGTCATACGAAAGTATAGGAAGGAAGCAAATTTTACTCAAGAGCAAATAGCAAATTATCTTGGAGTTACAGCTCCAGCGGTAAATAAGTGGGAGAACGGAAATTCTTATCCTGATATTACACTTTTAGCACCGTTAGCTCGTGTTCTCAAAATTAATATGGATACACTTTTATCTTTTAATGAAGAATTAACCGATATGGAAATCAATCAGTTGTTATCAGAGTTATCTTGTAAGGTACAAAGAGAAGGATTTGAAAAAGCGTATGAAAAAGGAGAAAGTTTGATTAAAGAACATGCTAATTGTGATAAGCTCATTCTTTTAATAGCTCAGATTTTAAACGCATTCCTGACAATAAACAATGTAGGAGATTCAGAGAAATATGAGACCAAGATAATACAATGGTATGACCTGATTATAACAAGTGATGACAAGGAAGTAGCAACTATGGCAACAGCATCATTAGTTTCAAAATATATGGAGAAGAAAGAATTTGAAAAGGCACAGCAACTTTTAGAGAGAATACCGCCACTAGGTTATGATAAACAAATCATCCAAGCTATGCTTTTTTCAAATCAGAATAAAAATGATGAGGCATATGAAATTTATGAAAAAATGCTTCTAAAGAATGCCAATGAAATTTGCAATGTTACACAATGTATTATTAGACTCTTGGCAAAGGAAAAAGATCATGTAAAGGCTGAGCGGTACGTTGATATTAGTAAAAAGGTGGCCATGTTATTTGATTTAGGGGCATATAATGAAAAGACTTCGGAGTTATTTCTCGCTATAGAAAAACATGATATAAAAAGAAGCCTAGATACTTTAGAGGAAATGGTGGCGAGAATAGATACAACTTCAGATTTCACAAAATCAGATTTGTATTCCCATATGAAGTTTAAAGAAGTATCAGATTTGCAAATAATAAGTAATATGATAAAAAAAGGATTGGAAAGTGATAAAGGGTTGGATTTTCTTAGAGAAGAACCACGCTTCAAGGCAATGCTAAACGCTAAAAGCCCCAAACTGTAGTAATAAGGGGTTCAAGTTAGCCATATTTGAAAATAAAGAAGGAGAGATAGATAAAATCCATCCCTCCTTTTTACTGTGTTATACTACCGTATTAAGTCATTCACCGTGGTGCCACTTAACACATCATGTATTGTGTATTTATATTAGAATATAGCATCCTCAGTTATATATAAGTAATCTAAACGGCTATGAGGGTGCACACGTATCATCTCCATTACCATTTCTATGAGCACCGTCTAAACGATAAATTCGGATTTCACGTCCGAAGTATCTTGGTTTTCCAATAATACCTTTATAATATCAAGTCCTTTTTCTAGTTCGATCATCTCTGTAGGAGAAGAAAGGGCAAGGCGAATAAAAGATTTATGGTCAGTATGTCCCACCATAAACCTGTCAGAGCAGAATACATGCACGCCGCGATACCTTGCTATCTCCTCAAAAAGCTTCCCATCCATATGCTCTGGCAGGGGGAGCCATTGAAAAAAGCTTACATTGTTTGTATCTGCCCCAAAAGACGGAAAGTATCGTGAATACACATCTTTTCGTTCCCTTGCTAAATCTATTTTAGTTTGGATGATTTTCTCAGCGGTTCCACTAAAGATTAGCTCTGCAATAACTTCGGCATTCAGGGAAGGCGTTTTCAAATTGATGTTGTAAATACCGCTTACAATCTGTGACCGATAGCCATCTGGACAAACAATGAATGCTACCCGTAGTCCAGCGCATAGGGATTTTGAAGTACTACAAATATAGACAGAGTTCTCAGGTATGATGGATGCAAGGGGCATAGGTCTATGTGGAAGCAAAAAGGCATACACATCATCTTCAATTAAAATCAGATTGTGTTTTAAGATGATGTGCGCGATCTCTTTTTTGCGTGCCATAGGAATTGTTATGCTGGTGGGATTGCTGTAGTTGGGCATGAGATAAACCCCAGATATTCCATTCGTTTTGCATGCCACGTCAAGGGCATCCGGCAACATACCCTTTTCATCGCCCTCTATAGGAACAAGTTGTATGTTCAGTAGTTTTGCAAGATTTATAAAATTGGGATGTGTAAACCGATCAGTTGCAATTTTATCTCCGGCTTGGAATAAAGAAGTCAAGGTTATTGTCAGGGCGTTTTGAGCTCCAGAAGCAATGGCAATATGGTCTATCTCAACATCAAGTCCAAACTCAGCAAGCCATTTTTGTGCTGCCAGTTTCTGATAGGGCGTTCCTAATGGATGACTGTATTCCAAAAGAGATGCAGCAGTTGGTCTTTTTACAACGACTTGCATCGCATCCAAAACCATAGGATTAGTTTGATAAAATGGCTTTATAACTCCCATTTCAATGAAGTCGGAAGCCGCTTCATGGTTTGTCACTACATTGGGTAAATTAGCGTTCGGGGACACAAAGGTTCCTTTACCAATGGTGGCATAAAGCAGTCCTTTTAGCTCGCAGGCTTTATACGCCCGCGTGATTGTACTCAGGTTCACATCTAGAAAATCGGCCAGCTCTCTTTGGGGAGGAAGCTGCGTATGGGGAGCCAATTTACCAGATGCAATGTCTTGAACAAGCATATCCGCAATGGACAAATACAGCGGCTTTGTGAGGCAGGCTCTATCGGGCCGCCAAGACATTGGAAAGTTCTCAAATGAATTTACCGGCATATTCACACCTCCCACATTATTGTATTGCATACAATTATACTGTTGAATTACGATATTTTCAAGGGTACAATAACTAAAATGTATGGTTTATAGCCAACATAATAGATTGGAGGAGAATCGAACATGATAAATACAATTGGGGAGTACCCCATATCGTTCAATGAAGTAATAAGAGCTGAGCAGGTGGTGTACCAATTTATTCAACCTACACCCCTGATACACTACCAAAGTCTTTCTGATGTGCTGGGAAAAGATGTTTATATCAAGCACGAAAACCATCTGCCTGGGGGGAGTTTTAAGATTCGCGGTGGAGTTAATGTGATGCACCACTTGAAGCAACAGGATGTGAAGGGCGTTATTACATTTACGACCGGCAATCATGGCATTTCTATCGCTACGGCAGCGAAGCTGACTGGAATTGAAGCGACGATTGTTGTTCCCAAAGGAAATAACCCGGAAAAAAACCAGCGGATAAAAGACACTGGGGCAATCTTAGTAGAAGCTGGAGAAAATTTTGAGGAAGCTGCCAAGGTGGGTAGAGAAATTCAAAAAGAAAGAGGGCTCCATTATATCCATCCAGCAAACGAACCACATTTGATAAACGGCGTTGGTACAGAATTTATTGAAATATTAAAAGAACTGCCGGATATGGATGCCATTATCTTACCGATCGGTGGGGGGAGCGAGCTTGCAGCAGCTGTAACCGTGTTGAAAACCGTTAATCCTGCAATTGAAATTTATGCGGTGCAGGCCGAAGCCTCAAAGGCTGCGTATTTATCATGGAAATCAGGTGCAATTATTGAATCGCCTAATCAGACTTTTGCCGGAGGTTTTGCAACCGGGTCGGCTTTTGAAATTCCTTTTGAGATTTACAAAAAACAGCTATCCGACTTTATTCTGTTGTCTGAAAATGAGATACGGGAAGGAATCTTTCTGGCGTTATCACATACGCACAATCTAGCGGAGGGGGCAGGTGCGGCAACCATTATGGCCGCTATAAAAATCCGAGAAAAATTGAGAGGAAAGAAAGTCGTTTTGCAAATGAGTGGCTGCAACGAAACAATGGGCTGTGTACGGCATGTTTTAAAACAATTTGTTGCTACGGCTAAAGAATAAAATATTATAAAAAGCAGTGATTATATTTCATCGACTTTAAAAACAGTAAATGAAAGTAGTGACTGCTTTTTGTATATTGTCACTTTATCAAAAGCGATGGGATAAAATGTAAAAAATAGAAATAAAAAAGAGATCCTTTATTAAAATTAAAGATATATCGATAAACGATAAAAATATATTGAAAAAAGAAAGTGTATAAGGTATGATAAATACAAATAAATGTAAAAACTTCTTAAGGGGGGTATCAAAATGAAGATTATAGGTAAAAAATCGCTGGCATCTTTTGTTAAGATTTTGCTGGACTTGATTTTTATTGGGGGTATTGGCATATTGTGTAAGTCTTTTGGCTATAACAGGAGTGTTTGCCTTAGGTATTGTAAGAGAAATACGAAAGATTTTTAAGAGTTTAGATGGAAAAGATCCTTTTATTATGGAAAACGTCAAAAGCTTAAATCGTATGGGACTATTTTCTTTTGGGACGGCTCTTTTGTATGCAGTTAAGATATGTCTGCTAAACTCATTTTTTACAATTGTTATCCTAATGATTTTTATCATCGCGGGATTCTTTTCAATTATTTTGGCGGAGGTTTTTCGGCAGGCTGTAGAAGTAAAGATGGAGAATGACTATACAATATAAACGGAGGGGTAATATGGCAATTGTCATAAACATCGATGTCATGATGGCAAAAAGAAAAATAGGTGCTATCGAACTGGCAAATAGAATTGGGATTACCCCAGCAAATTTATCAGTTCTAAAAAATAATAAGGCAAAAGCCATTCGCTTTTCAACATTAGAAGCCCTGTGCAGGGAGCTAAACTGCCAGCCAGGAGATATCTTGGAGTATGCGAAGGATATAGGAGAAGGTGAGCATCCTGGAGGACATGAAGTGCATCAAGAACTGGAAACTTAAAGAAAATCTGGAGGAAAACACTGTTTTATATACAAGCATTGGTATAGCTGCACTGGGAATACACATGCTTTACCGATATGGTACGGTGGAACAGCTGCATTTCATACTAAAACCAGTTGCTTTTATCGTTGCAAAAGCTTTAGGAATGCCTTTTGATTTTGAGCCAGGATTAGGTTTTTACAATCAAGATGCCTATATTATCATTAATAAAACCTGTGCAGGGACAAGTTTTTGGATAGCTCTTTTTTGCATGATGGGTTTTTCTATCTTATCTAAACTAAAGGGCCTATACAAAAAAATAGTATCTTTTACTGCGGTTTTACTAGTCTCATACGGGATTACCATCATTGCCAACGCATCTAGAATCATTGTCTCTATAAGCGTTTTAAATTTAGGCTTTAGTCAAATGAGTGCATTAGAAAGGCTTATTCACCAGTCTATAGGTGTCCTTGTGTATTGTAGCTATTTGTGGATGACCTATATGGCTTTTTCAAAATGGATGAGAAAGGGGTAAATGATGAAAAAATTATATAAGCCATTTTTTATACTGCTGGCCGTTTCGCTGCCGCAGCTTATTATGATGGGGGTGATGGGGCGCATTTTTTGGTTTTTACATACAGAGTTCACAGAAAGGCAAATGACTCATTGGACTTTATTTGCAGGGCTACTGACAGTTTTTTGTACAGGTATAACGCTTTATGGGCTTTTAGGCTGGTTTTATCAAAAAGAGCTACACATCTTGGCAGCTTATCTGATTTTTATCTTTTATTTTGGCTTCTTAATTACGTATCTTTTTTTTCATGGAGAAATGATTTCAGGTCAGATTCCAGATTATATGCTAATGGGCATCAGCCCAGCCATTACAATCTTGACGTTAACAATGCCAGCTTTGGTCTATAGTGCCATTCTGATTGTAGAAAACATCGTAGAACGTTATCAGCTAAGCACCATTCTCAAACCTATTCTTTTTATGCTTGGCATTCCACTTTTTTGGTATTTTTCTATAACCTTAGTTAGTATGGGAAATAGAGGAATGGGGGGGATGTTTGACACGATCGTCCCTATTGTATTTATAGCAAGTGCAGCAGCTTTTTTATTTTTATTTCTGACAGTGCTATATATCATATTAAAGCGTAAATCTACACTGCTGTACCAATATATGGGCATCACTGTATTGGTGGGTTCGCTAACAGGGCTTGTCTTAAACCAGTGTTTAGGCAATATTTTGGGAAACTTTTCTCATTGGGGATTTTATGTCTGCAATATTTTAACCACTGGTATCATTCTAATCCCACAGTTCACTCATCAAAGAGGGAGACTGCTGATATTTATCATAAAAGGATGTCTT
>JAQSYC010000120.1 GCA_029256345.1 Clostridia bacterium
CGCCCAAATAACTTGTACTATCTTCTAAATACAGCCGCTCTAAATCATACCCATTTTTCTTTAGCTTATAAATATCCTCTTCTTCTATGTCAAATTTCTTTTTTAAGCCACTCAATAGACTTTCATCAATATACTCAACATCACTTTCCGAATAAGTATACTCATTAAGACCTTTCAAGACCTCTTGTATATCAAAAACTTCAATACGTTCTTCATTTATAGTATTACTGTCCGTATTGCCGTTATTTGTGACAATATAGGGTTCATAGCTTACTGTCTGTATAGGTTCTATCATGTGATCACCTCATTTATTCTCTTGATATATTTATCGGCTTACAAGCAGTAAAGCTTTATTATGTGTTTTATTGTTTTATTTGAGAGGTCTATAAATATGCCATCAAGTTTAGCGCCTAAAAGAGCACTACATCCATTTTACGGTGTAGTGCTCTTTTAATACTCATATGGCCGGCTTCAATCTAAAGATAATTGCTCTAAAATATTAAGTCCAATTGTTTGATTACTTTCATCCTCATAATTTGGAATGGTTCCTAATCTCCAAAGAGATATTTTGTCAACACCAAATAGTTTAGCCAGATCTATTTTAGCTTGTACGCTTTCGGCATTTTCATACCAAATAACATTTTTAATATCTCCATCATAATAAACGGCATAAGGATTGTGATATGTATTTGAATATACGATTTGTGTCTCTTTATCCTGAAGTCTAGCAAAGATTTTATCATAGGATGGGGTAAATGGCTTTTGATTGATAATCTGGTTACCCTTAACCTGCCACTGTGTACTTGCAAACGAAATTTGAAGCATCACCTTATCTGGATCTATCCCACTATCCTTATCTGTTATTTTTTTCAAAATGTTATAAATGTCATAGATAGGGGTAATCGGGGTAATTGTAAAACCTGTTTTCATTTCCTCCGCTGTTAAAGTTTTTGGGGCATAATCGTGTGCCATCAAAATAACTCTGTCCGCTATACTGCCTATGGTTTTATAATCATACCCCTTAAAGTAATCGGTAGGCGGAACCGCTACATTCAGTTTTTTATGAGTTTTATGTAGTTCTGCTTTTAATTCTTTTAGAAAGAGGTTGAATCCATTTTTTAAGGAAATATCATAAAAATTTTCGAAGTCAATGGTTACCCCTTCAAACAGTGCACCGCCTCCTTGCTCTGAAAGCTCTTGGCACACCCGCAAAATATCTTGAATAAGTGCAAGTCTTACCTGCTCATTATTAAAAAGATAGGATGCTAACGTTGTTTTTGCTCCTTCTGTCCCTAATTCAATGGCATGTTCTTCAAGATAAACCATGAGATAAGCGGGTACTTCACCTTGACTTGTATAACTTAAAGGGATATCAAAACCTTGAGGAATATTAAAAACATTCCCCCCACTTGAGGTGGTATTAAGCTTTATCTTTTGAGCTATGGCATCATATTCTACTTGACTCCATCCAAAGCTTACCGCATCTAAATGCTTGATTGCTTCCAGCTGTCCGCTGGATTGTATGGCATAACTACTATGTATTTCTTCAATAGGCCTGCTAAGCTTATCTATCATGCGCTGTATAATAACTGCCGCTTCATTGCCTGCGACGGTCCTCTGCGGTTCACTCATAGAGGCTAAAAGCTGTAAGTCAGTGACAACTCCCATAGCTGAGTTATTGACTCCACTATTAGTCCTGCTATTTAGCCTATCTGCTATTCCCTCATATTCAAGAGCGTTTACTATCATTAGAGCTGTTTCCTCTCTTGTAATAGGTTCATTGGGCCTTGTAGTAAGCTCCGGCTTACTTATGGTTTTATCTAAAACCTTTTCAAGCAATCCCCTAAAACTCCCCCTGGTTACAGGTTCATCTAACTTTTGTGAGGCACGCCATGCTGCGAGCATGCCGTCCCCCATTGGCGCTGCCAGCAGACTTGTCCCTATCAAAAATACTAAGATAAAAAGCATCGTTTGCCTTATTTTCATCTTATCCCCTACTTTCTTTTTTGTACATTAAACTTGATTGTGAACCTGCCTTCATGTTCTACAATTCTCATGTGAAATGCTTTATTAATACCCTCTAGGCTTTTAACTTGATTAATGTATTTAAGATGACCTTTTTGAATAAGCTTTTCTATCATTGGGAGGATATCCTTTTTCTCATCGGGGCTTAACTTATCTTTTAGGCACCATGCATTAATATACTTTAATGTATGAAGAATCTGATCATCATTTATTTTACTAAGATCCATAAGCACCCACGTATACTCTTTATACCTTTTATTTTTAGGGTAAGCTTCTGTAAAAAACTTCAAAAAGTGATTTTGAAATACCTTTTCATTTTTACTTCTAAACTTGCCTAATTTAGCCATGAGTTCTTTCTTTAACTGCAAAATAGTATTGGCTTTGATCAAATCACTCATTTGAGAAATACTGCTTTCTATATGGGTAAACACCGTTTCAAGTTGTTCACCGGTCAGTTGCTCCTTGCTTAACAGTTTAATAACATCTATATATTCTAGGATGTGCTTTTTACAATTCAGGGGTTTACCGTAAGCTTCCTGCCATATAGCCTCAGCAGTCTTATCTGTAAACCTTGCGGATATTTGTGTTGTATTATTTTCCATTTTTATAATCCCTTATGCCTTCTCTTCATTTAATTTAATAAGTTTGAGATTTGCTAACCCATTTTCTTCAAATTCCTCTTCATACTTTTCTTCTAACTGCATTTGCATCTCACTTAGTTTTTGCTTCGTTATAGTCTGATCTATATCCCCCGCATAGTTAAGGGCATCTCTTCTTGCCAGCCTCATAACCAGCTCCTCCCAAAATACATGGGTATCATACGCATCGATATACTCATCAATACCTTCTTCCTCGTATTCAGCAGTGGGCATGTATTCCTGAAATTCTTCGCTGTATGCCACGATACCCTCCAGTTCAAAGTCTTTAGCCATAGCAAATACCTGCTGTTCCATCTGGGCATACTCCTGCACTCTCTCTTCTTTGCTTCTCATGCCATTTACAAGGATATTCCCTGCATAAATTAACTCTAAAAGCGTTTTAAATTCTTCCTTTGTTCCTGTTATATTCATATGTTCCTCCATCTATTATTCTTTAAGCCATTCCTTAATATACTCTATCACTATTTTCTCTGCTTTATCCAGACCAACATTGCTGGTATCAATACAAAGATCATACTGTGTGGCATCTCTCCATTTTTCTCCTGTGTGCAAATAGTGATAATTGGCTCTTTCAGAGTCATTATTATTCACTGCTTTTTGGGCCTTTTTTTCGTTAAGTGCATAAAGTTCTTGTACACGTTTTGTACGCCACTCAGTATCTGCATATAAAAAGATATTAAGCACCTTAGGGTGTCTGCTTAAAATAAATCCTGCACATCTACCCACAATCACACAGCTATGCTCCCTAGCTACTTTTTGCATCATTGTTACAAATTTTTCGTGTAGCCTATCTTCTGCTAACAAATTATAACTAGGAGGTACATAGGGCCAAGTATAGGAACAGTTGGCAATAAAACTCATCCAAAAAGTTTCTTGGTCTTCCATTTCTTCTGCTGAACGCAGCAATATATCTCTGTCTAAATATCTAATGCTTAAAGCTTCTGCAATTTTTTGTCCTAAATATGCTCCTCCGCTGCCTAGCTGCCTGCTTATGGTAATGACGTAGGATTGTTTTTCTGCCATGGTAAACCCCTCCTATTTAAGTTTTAGCAGCTTTCATTTTATTGCATCCTTATCTTTTATCTTATGAACTCTGCTTACTTTTATTATACCCTCAATCCTTGTATTTAGAAAGGCTATTTGTTATTGATTCCTCTGTATTGCTCTATTTAAAAGGATTAGAGTCCTTTATTAATCAAGGACTCTAAGATAGGACTATCCGCGGTGGCATCCTTTACGTGATTTGCAATAACACTTACAATTATGTTTTATTGCACAACGTTTTGCCCAAACAAAATATTTTGAAGCATCTTCAAGAAATTCACCTGCGTCTATTAATTTAGGTTCAGCTGCCTCTAACGCATCTTTTAAAGCATAAATAGCTAATTCTACTTTGCACCAAGCTTTCGCTTTGAGCTGGTCACATTCCCTGCATTCACATGGGTATTGTGGTTTTGGTCTTGGCTTTTTACATCCGCAGCCGCAGCCGCAGCCACATCTGCGTTTGCGTTTGCGACCGCCGCAGCCACAATCACTTTTTCGACTTTGTTGTTTTTTCCTACCATAATAAGATGGCTCGTCGTCGTCCTCATCCTCGTCGTCTTCCTCATCTTCATCATCATAGTCACTATCTTCTTCAAATTCATCTTCGTCATCCATTTCATCTTCGTCTTCATAGTCGTCATCTTCATTTTCATTTATCTGACTATATGAATTTCCCTGTTTAAAATGTTCAAATTCGCCGACAAACTGTTTTAAGGTAGTAAAAGCTGACATTGCATCCTGTACAAGTTTCTCTGGTCCCTGCGTAGTAACTGCTTCACTTTCTTGATACTTATTATTTGGCATACTACATATCCCTCTCTCTTTGAATATATTAGAACTTAATGTCCTTCTACAATATATTCATTAAAAACAACTCTGTTACATTTTTTGTCGAATTTTATCTTTTTTTCTATCTTTGGTGGTTTACTTGGACAATGCCTCATTTTCTTCAATTTATAAGAGATTAAAGTATATACTTCACCTTTATTTTGAGTATAATAGGAGTATAAAGGAGTGATTTTGTTATGATTTCAAGTCAATCAACTACTACAAATCTTTATGAAGAAATTAAACGACTCATAAAAGAAGAAAAATATAATCTTGCAGAAATAAAACTTAACAGTGTTGCACCAAAAACTTCAGAATGGCATTTTTTATATAGCTTTGTCCTGATAAGTAAAGCGTGGTTTGATTCTGCTAAAAAACATCTTGAAACAGCTATGACTCTGGCTCCCGATAACCTTCGTTACAAAGAAGCTTTTGCTTCTCTTATGGCCCGCTATAATCGCTATAGTGATGACTATTATAGAAGACCCTATGCAAGACGCCGTAACGGCTGCTGTTGTTGCTGCTGTGATGGCTGCTGTGAGTTTAGCTGCTGTGATCTCATCTGCCTTGACAGCTGCTGCGAATGTATGGGAGGAGATCTTATTGAATGTATCTAACTCTCTGTGTAAAGGAGTGTTTTAATTGTTTGGTTATGTAACTCCTTTAAAAGATGAACTTAAAATACGTGAGTACACTACTTTTAAAAGCTATTACTGTGGACTTTGCTTTCATCTCAAAAAAGAATTTGGCAATCTGCCACGTATGACACTTAACTATGATATGACTTTTTTGGCTGTGCTCCTAGACAGCCTGACTGATAAAGAGTCTACTATTCAAATGAAAAAGTGTATGACCAGTCCTATTAAAAAAAAAGCTGTTATCTTAGATAATGAGGCCTTAACCTATGCTGCAAATATGAATGTAGCGCTGGTTTATTATAAATTACTAGATGACGCAGCAGATAATAAGAGTCTAAAAAGTAAAATCTTGGCAGCTGTTCTTTCTTTTTATAAAAAGAACTTTTCATCTGATATACTTACTGTTAATGCGGTCAT
>JAQSYC010000121.1 GCA_029256345.1 Clostridia bacterium
ATTAGTGTAACTCTATCTGATTGTCTATTTGACATTGAGATAAAAATAGACTATAATTCTTTTAATGTTAATTAAATATTTTTTGCTAGGGGAGCTTTTAGCTGAGAGTGCCATATGTGCAGACCCTTATACTTGCTTACAGATAATGCTGCTGCAAGGAAGCGAATGTGCTCTAACACGTTATTGCCTACACATTCGTATAGGCAATTTTTTTGTTGCTTCTATGCCTCTAGCAAAGAGTAAATATTACTCTTGAAAGGGGTTTTTTTATGGAAGCTATTTTTGGTAAATTGTTAGAAGTTAGCCCTATCGTTTGGTGTATCATTGCAGTAATAGTTGTTATTTCTCTTATTGGCCTTATTTTTACGGCGAAACAAGGTACTAAAGTCTCCTCTAGTCTCACTACAAAAAAATTAGTTTACGGAGGTATGTGTATCGCTCTTGCCTTTATATTATCTTACATAAGACTGTATAAGATGCCTCAAGGAGGTTCTATCACCTTAGCTAGTATGTTCCCTGTTATTTTATACTCTATGGTTTTTGGTCCTGTTCCTGGCATAATAGCAGGGGTAGCCTATGGCTTTTTACAGCTTATTCAAGATGCTTGGGTACTTAACTGGGCACAGTTATTTTTAGATTATCCTATCGCTTATGGCTTTTTAGGACTTGCCGGTCTTATACCAGGTTTTGTTAAGAATATGAATGTACGCGTATGTATAGCCGTCTCTATTGCCATCCTCGGCAGAGGCCTCATGCATTTCTTATCAGGGGTTATATTCTTTGCAGATTCGGCTCCAGAAGGTCAAAGCGCTGTACTGTACTCTTTAGCCTACAATGGTTCTTATATCATCCCTGAGCTTATTATTACGCTCATTCTCTCCATTGTATTAGTTGCTACCCCAGTTTATTCTACACTTAAGCGAAATGCTTCTAGATAAATAATAGTCAAAAGAGGTGTCCTAAACAGGGCACCTCTTTTGACTATTATATTGAAAAAGCTTATAACATTTCATTTATACGATATGTCCATCCATAAAATTTATGCATTTGTTCCACGTGAAAAGGCGCCGGGAGTAGCGGCGCCTTTTTTTGGAGTATCTATGTGATTATACGTAGAAGAGTAGGTCTACGTATGTTGGAAATGGCCAGTTAGCTGCAGATACGATTGTTTCTAATTCATCTGCTACAACTCTTAATGTCTGCATTGCTTCAAATACATATTCTCTGAAGAATTTAGCAAGCTCAACAGCATCTTCGTAGTTTTTAGTTTCAAGAAGAATGTTGTCAAGTTCATCAATCTTGCTCATCAGTGACTCAGTAAGATTTGATAATTTTGTTGCATAAGCTGTTTCTTTTTCTAAACTGATATTAAGATCAAGATCTTTTTTAAGTTTAAGTGTTGTAAATACTTCTTGATTGTATTTGATAACAGCTGGTAAAATATCTTTTTTAGCCATATCAAGCATTGTTAAAGCTTCAATGTTGATTGTTTTTGAGTAACCTTCTAGCATAATCTCACAACGAGATTCAACTTCTGCTTTAGAGAAGATACCATGTTTTTCAAATAAAGCAATACTTTTTTCTGATGCGAATGTTGGAAGTGCATCTACTGATGTTTTTAAGTTAGCAAGACCACGTCTAGCTGCCTCTTCTACCCATTCTTCGCTATAGTTATTACCATTAAAGATGATTCTCTTATGGTTAGTAATTGTTTCTTTAACAAGCACTGCTACTTCTTTTCCGAAGTCTTCAGCTGCTTCTAATCTATCTGCAAATTGCTCTAATATTTCTGCTACAGCTGTATTAAGGACGATATTAGCTCCTGAAATAGAGTTAGCTGAACCGAGCATTCTGAACTCAAATTTATTGCCTGTAAATGCAAATGGTGAGGTTCTGTTACGGTCTGTTGTATCTTTTGGTAATTTTGGAAGAGCTGCAACACCTGTTTCTAAAAATGCTTTAATCGTTGCTTGTGCTTCTTCTCCTTTTTCGATAGCTTCTAAAATACTTGCAAGTTCATCACCTACAAACATAGAAACGATCGCTGGAGGTGCCTCATTGGCGCCTAGTCTATGATCATTACCTGCGCTTGCAACAGATACTCTAAGAAGATCTGCATATTCATCTACAGCTTTAATAACTGCTGTTAAGATTAATAAAAATTGTGTGTTATCTTTTGGTGATTTTCCTGGTTCTAATAAGTTTTCACCAGCACTTGTTGAAATAGACCAGTTGTTGTGTTTACCAGACCCATTAACCCCTGCAAATGGTTTTTCATGAAGTAGGCATGCAAGACCGTGTTTGTCTGCAATTTTTTTCATAAGTTCCATAGTCAGTTGATTGTGGTCTGTTGCAATGTTTGTTGTTGTAAAGATTGGTGCAAGCTCGTGCTGAGCTGGAGCAACTTCGTTATGTTTTGTTTTTGCTAAAATGCCAAGTTTCCAAAGTTCTTCATCTAATTCTTTCATGTAGTCAGATACTCTTTGTCTGAGGTTACCGAAATAGTGATCTTCAAGTTCTTGACCTTTAGCTGGTTTTGCACCAAATAATGTTCTGCCTGTTAAAATAAGGTCTTTACGCTTTTTATAAACTTCTTTATCTATTAAGAAATATTCTTGTTCTGGTCCTACAGTTGTTGTTACTCTTGTTACTGATTTTCCAAATAATTTTAAGATTCTTATCGCTTGAACATTAATAGCTTCCATTGAACGAAGAAGTGGTGTTTTTTTGTCTAATACTTCACCGCCATATGAGCAAAAGGCTGTTGGGATACATAAAGTACCCTCTTTAACAAAAGCATAAGCTGTTGGATCCCAAGTTGTATACCCTCTTGCTTCAAAAGTTGCACGAAGACCACCTGATGGGAATGAAGAAGCATCTGGCTCACCTTTTATAAGTTCTTTTCCTGAAAACTCCATAACAACTTTTCCATCTGCTGCTGGTGCGATAAATGCATCATGTTTTTCTGCTGTAATACCTGTCATTGGTTGGAACCAATGGGTATAGTGTGTAGCGCCTTTTTCGATAGCCCAATCTTTCATAGCACTTGCTACAACATCTGCTACCTCTGGTGCAAGTTCTCTACCTTCTGCTATAGTCTTTTTAAGAGACTTGAAAATGCTTTTAGGTAATCTTGCCTGCATTACTGTTTCATTAAATACACTTGATCCAAAAATTTCTTTTACTGCTGCCATTGCTAAATCCTCCTTATTTTACTCTGTTTTTTATTTTTTAAATTTTGTCAGCTTATTACGGTTCTAGCCTATGAACATCTCTTGGGAACATACTTGCCTGTCTGATATTTTGCAGATTAAGTAGTTTCATAACCAGTCTCTCAAGACCTATTCCCAAACCACCGTGAGGCGGCATGCCATATTTGTGAATATTTAAATAATGTGTAAACTCCTCAGGATGCATTCCCATTTCTTTCATTTTGGCAACTTGTTCATTGTAATCATGAATACGTTGACCGCCAGTTGTTATTTCAAGTCCTCTAAATAACAAATCGAAACTTAGTGCAAACCTACCATCTTCCTTGTCATTCATCGCATAAAACGGACGTTTTGATGCCGGAAAATGTGTGATAAATACAAACTCACTACCCCAGTTTTCTTTAGCATACTCACAAAGTAATACTTCATCTTCTGGTTCTAAGTCGTATTTATTTTTGCCACCCTTACCTTTCATAAGTTCTATCGCTTCCACAAAGGTAACCGATGGTATTGTATCTATTACAGGAAGAGTGACACCCAATAGGTTAAGTTCTTCTTTGTAATTTTCATTAAGATAGCTGATAACGTGTTTTAGCATGGCTGTTTCCATTTCCATCACGTCGTACATCCCATCTATAAAACCCATTTCAAAATCAAGACCTATATATTCATTAAGATGTCTTGAGGTATTGTGCTTTTCAGCTCTATATACAGGTGCTATTTCAAAAACTCTGTCAAAAAAGGCAACTGATGTTTGCTTATAGAATTGTGGACTTTGTGCAAGATACGCTTCTTGCTCAAAATAATCTAGTTTAAAGATATTAGCTCCGCCTTCTGCCCCATGGGCTACTAGTTTAGGGGTAAAGACCTGAGTAAACCCTTCTTTTAACATAAATTCTCTAAAACCTGATACGACCCCTTCCTGAATCTTAAAGATGGTCTTTTCATAAGGATTTCTAAGTGCTACTGACCTATTATCTAGATTAGCCTCAAGACCACAGCCTATCTTCTTGTGTGCCACATTGAGTGGATATTCTCCTTGAGGCCTGCTTAGAATCTCAAACTCTGTCAGCTGAAGCTCAATACCTAGATTGGCTCTCTGATCCTCCCTGATATATCCCTGCACTCTTACATAACATCCTTCTTTTAATCCTTCTATATCTGTCTTGCATTTGTCTTTTTCATAAATTGCCTGCACAAGATACTTCGCCGTTCTAAGAATAACAAATGAAAATTCACTCATTGTTCTAATCTTGTGTACGCAAGCTTCTATGGTCACTGTATGATCTAAGTTTTGTTTTACGCCATCTATATCTAATGTTTTTTTAATAGCTGCGCCATTCATTTTTATCATATAAATACTCCTCCTTTCTAGCCTACTTAAGCTTTGTCAGCTCTTTTTCAAGTATCTCTTTAATCGTTTTTGGATTAGCTCTTCCTGCAAGTCGTTTACTGCATTGACCCATTAAAAATCCAAATAACTTTTCTTTTCCTGCAAGATATCCTTCTACTTCTTTAGTAAATTCACTCACTACTGCTGTCACCGTCTCTTCGATTTCATCAACACTGTCATTCATGAGGAATCCTTCGTCTTTAGCGATTTGCTGTGGCAGCTTTTCACCTTCTAACATAATCTTTAGAATGGCTTTGGCATTATTTTTATTAACGACCTCTTCTTCTGCCATTTTTATAAGTTCTGCAAACGCAACAGGTGTGAAAGGTATATTTTTACTATCAAGTTCCCCTTCATTAACATATCTAAGGAGTTCTACTACAACGAAATTGGCTACTGCTTTATAGTTTGGAAAACTTGCGATGGCTTCATTGTAAAAGTCAGATATTTCTTTGTTCGCAACAAGGATTTTTGCATCCGCCTTATTAAGTCCATATTCTTTTACATAAAGTTCAAAACGCTCATCTATAAGCATAGGTAGTTCTTTTTTTATGATTTCAATATCTTCCTCTGTTATACTTACTGGTGTCACATCTGGTTCTTTAAAATATCTATAGTCATGGGCGTCTTCTTTGGAACGCATTGAAGTTGTTACGCCTCTGTTGTCATTAAATCTTCTTGTCTCTTGAACAATCTCTTCTCCAGCAATAAGCATTTTAGTTTGTCTTTCTACTTCATACTCAATAGCTCTCACAATGGATTTGAGTGAATTAAGGTTTTTAATTTCTACCTTTGTACCAAGTTTTTCGGCTTCTGGTTTTTTAAGAGATATATTAACATCTGCTCTTAAAGAGCCTTCTTCCATCCTGCATAGACTCACTCCCGCATACTGCAAGAGGCCTGCCACTTTTTCTATATAAGCTTTAGCTTCTTCTGCTGAAGACATATCTGGTTCAGATACAATCTCTATCAGCGGAACGCCGCATCTATTATAATCT
>JAQSYC010000122.1 GCA_029256345.1 Clostridia bacterium
CATGTAGGTGACCAATACTAACGGTTCGAGGGTTTGACCTAAAAAGGTGATAAATATCACAATAAAACGGTTAAATAAAATTGATTGTGTTTAGTTTTGTGAGTACAAAAACAGTAAAGTATACTGTTAACAGTGTAAAATATGATTTTTATACTGCTAAAAAATTCTTGACATGAGTCATTGAATTTGATATACTACTCATGCATTCCTCGATAGCTCAGCGGCAGAGCATTCGGCTGTTAACCGAAGGGTCGTAGGTTCGAACCCTACTCGGGGAGTTTGATTTAGTTAAGAGTTGACAGTCGATAAGTTTCGACTTTTAACTTTCAATTAATATGTCCGGCCCATTGGTCAAGCGGTCAAGACACCGCCCTTTCACGGCGGTAACAGGAGTTCGATTCTCCTATGGGTCATTAGTTTGAGCTATGATAGCAAAAGTGAATACGCCGACGTGGCTCAATTCATACGAAGACCGTTCTTTGGTCTGAGGGGCAGAGATTGCTCTGATAATTGGAGCTACGATAGGAAAGTGAATACGCCGACGTGGCTCAATTGGCAGAGCAGCTGACTTGTAATCAGCAGGTTATCGGTTCGAGTCCGATCGTCGGCTTTAGATGTGGACCCTTAGCTCAGTTGGTTAGAGCATCCGGCTCATAACCGGACGGTCCTGGGTTCGAGTCCCCGAGGGTCCATCTATTTTAATCGAGAGTTGACAATTATTAACTATCAATCCTCCATTATCAATTATTTTAAAATGTTTGGCCCAGTGGTACAGTTGGTTAGCACGCCGCCCTGTCACGGCGGAGGTCGAGGGTTCGAGTCCCTTCTGGGTCGTTAGTGAATAAATAATGTTAATCATTAGGTCTATTCACTATAAATGTGGTCGCTTAGCTCAGCTGGGAGAGCATCTGCCTTACAAGCAGAGGGTCATAGGTTCGAGCCCTATAGCGACCATGATATGCCCGAGTGGCGGAACTGGCAGACGCACAGGACTTAAAATCCTGCGAGCTAACCCTCGTACCGGTTCGATTCCGGTCTCGGGCATATTTTTTTTGTTTTCAACCTAATAGAGTTAAAATGTGCGCATAGCTCAGCTGGATAGAGCGTCTGACTACGGATCAGAAGGCCGAGGGTTCGAATCCTTTTGCGCACGTTTCATATGAGCTTTATATGACCTTCATATAAAGCTCATATCATGTGTGCGCATAGCTCAGCTGGATAGAGCGTCTGACTACGGATCAGAAGGCCGAGGGTTCGAATCCTTTTGCGCACGTTTTAAAGATTGACATTAGAATAAAATTTGTATATTATAATATTAATTAAATAATGTGTGTTAAAAGGGAGTAGTATGAAATATAGTGTCAACATCGCGATTTGTTAAAATCTGGTGCTATATACCCAACTGAGGGTTATGAGACTTTTAATATAATCTTAAAATATATATTTTAAGGTTATATTAAAGGTCTTTTTTATTTATACTAATTCTAAAAAGACACGATAGTATTTAAATAATTGGGAGGAAGTTATGATGAAACAATTTTTTAATTTATCTAGTGAAGAGACTTTGTTAGCTGTAGATGCTGATAAAGGCGGATTAAGTTCACAAAAGGCAGAAGAAAAGCTTCAAAAATATGGAGAAAATGCTTTAGCAGACAAAAAGAGAAAAGGAGTTGTTCAAGTTTTCTTAGAGCAATTTAAGGATTTATTGGTGCTAATTTTAATAGGCGCGGCAGTCATTTCTTTGTTGTCAGGCAATATGGAAAGCACAATCGTCATCTTTGCAGTCATTATTCTTAATGCACTGCTTGGCACATTTCAGCATTTCAAGGCAGCAGAATCTCTAGCCAGTCTTAAAGCCCTGTCAGCGCCCTCGGCGAAGGTTTTAAGAGATGGTAAAAAAGTAGAAATAGCTTCCAAAAACATTGTCCCCGGAGATATTGTAGTATTAGAGGCAGGAGACCTGGTATCAGCAGATGGACGAATTATAGAAAATTTTTCCCTTCAAATTAATGAAAGCTCTTTGACGGGAGAATCTGAGAGTGTCAACAAAACAGAAGAAATAATCAGAAAGGATGAGGTGCCATTAGGAGATCAGAAAAATATGGTTTTTTCAGGTTCGCTTGTTACTTATGGCCGTGCCAATGTAGTCGTTACGGGTACAGGGATGCAGACAGAAATAGGAAAAATCGCTCATTTAATGAATGAAACAGGAGAGAAGAAAACGCCACTTCAAATAAGTTTAGATGAGTTCAGTAAAAAATTGGCAATGATCATTTTAGCTATATGTGCCCTTATATTTGCACTAAGTCTTTATAGAAGTATGCCTATATTGGACTCTCTTATGTTTGCAGTAGCCTTAGCAGTGGCGGCAATACCAGAAGCCCTAAGCTCTATTGTGACAATTGTTTTGGCATTAGGTACACAAAAAATGGCAAAAGAACATGCCATTATAAAAGAATTAAAGGCCGTAGAAAGTCTTGGGAGTGTCTCTATCATTTGTTCAGATAAGACAGGAACACTTACACAAAATAAAATGACTGCTAGAGAGGTTTATGTAAATCAAAAGATTATTGATAACAATGATTTAGAGATGGATTCATTGCCACATGAGTATCTGTTAAAGGCCTGTGTGTTATGTAATGATTCAGTGGCCAGAGAAGGTAAAGAAATAGGTGACCCTACAGAGATTGCCCTGATTAACTTGACAAAAAAGTATCACATCGATGAAACACAGTTGAGACAAGAGATTGTCAGAAAAGGAGAAATTCCTTTTGACTCAGATAGAAAACTGATGAGTACCCTCCATGAAATAGATGGAAAACTGATTTTGTTTACTAAAGGGGCATGTGATGTGCTCTTTAAAAGATTAAAGTGCGTATGTACAAATGAGAGCATTAAAGACATTACGCAGGCAGATTTAGATAAGGCAGAAGCTATCAATGAAGCTTTTTCAAAAGAGGGACTTAGAGTTCTTGGGTTTGCCTACAAAGTACTGGATACAGACAAAGCGATTACATTAGAAGATGAAAATGATTATATTTTTCTAGGACTTGTATCAATGATTGATCCTCCAAGAGAAGAGTCTAAAAAGGCTGTGGAAGATTGTATCAAAGCAGGTATTAAACCTATCATGATAACAGGAGATCATAAAGTCACAGCTTCCAGTATCGCCAAACAAATAGGTATACTTCAGGAAGGGGATACAGCTGTAGAAGGATTAGAACTGGATAAAATGAGTGAGGAAGATTTAGACAGGGACTTAGAAAAAATTTCGGTTTATGCAAGAGTCTCACCGGAACATAAAATCAGAATTGTGAGTGCATGGCAAAATAAAGGTCAAATCGTTGCAATGACAGGAGATGGAGTAAATGATGCACCAGCTCTTAAAAGGGCAGACATAGGTATAGCTATGGGTATTACAGGTACAGAAGTATCTAAGGATGCTGCATCGATGATTTTGACGGATGATAATTTTGCGACCATTATTAAAGCCATCACCAATGGTAGAAACGTCTATAATAACATTAAAAATGCCATTCATTTTCTCTTGTCAGGGAATACAGCAGGGATATTGGCAGTACTCTATACCTCATTGGCTGCGTTGCCGGTACCTTTTGCACCCGTACAGCTTTTATTTATTAATCTGGTAACAGACAGTTTGCCAGCTATCGCTATAGGGGTAGAAAAATCTGATCAGGATCTGCTTAAAAATAAGCCTAGAAATCCGAAGGAATCTATTCTTACTAAGACATTTTTAAAAACTATCCTTTCAGAAGGATTGCTTATCGCACTCTTTACGATGATAGCATTTTATATAGGGATAGGCAGTGGCTCAACTCATGCAGCTAGTACAATGGCTTTTTCAACTTTGTGTTTGGCCAGACTATTTCATGGCTTTAACTGCAGAAGTTCAAAGTCTATCTTTAAAATAGGCATTTTATCAAATATATACAGTGTATTGGCGTTTGTTGCAGGGTTTTTATTACTCAATGCAGTATTGTTTGTTCCAGGTCTTCAATATCTTTTTGAGACAGTACCTCTGACAGGAACTGAAGTGCTAGGGGTTTACGGACTGGCTTTTGCACCTACAGTACTTATTCAAATCTATAAACTTATTAGGCAAAAGTAAAAAAATAGTAACATTGATATAATTGCTATTTATGTATGTTTATGATACTATCAATTCATATTATATCATTTAGGAGGAATAAAGATGGACGATCCAGACCCGGAATCTACGAAGCTCGTAGCCCAATTATTACTAATAGCTATATTAACTCTTTTAAATGCATTTTTTGCAGCATCAGAGATAGCTATTCTATCATTGAACAAAAATAAGATAAAACTTCTTGCAGAAGGTGGCAACAAAAAGGCAAAGCTGCTTGAAAAACTCACAGAAGAACCAACTAAGTTTTTATCAACTGTACAAGTAGGTATCACCTTAGCAGGGTTTCTCTCCAGTGCTTCAGCGGCTACAGGCATATCAAAGGACTTAGGGCAATTATTGAGCAGTTTTAGAGTACCCTATGCAGAGCAGACAGCGATTGTTGCGATAACAGTTCTTTTATCTTATTTTACACTTGTTTTTGGAGAATTATATCCCAAAAGAGCTGCCTTATATAAGGCAGAAGCCATTGCGATGTTCTCTATAGGCCCTATTATGTTTATTTCTAAACTTACAGCACCTTTTGTCAAACTATTGTCTTTGTCTACAACGCTCTTATTAAAAATGAGTGGAATGAATGATGAAAACGTAGAAGAAAAGATATCAAAAGAGGAAATCAAGGCATGGGTGGAAGTCGGCGAAGAGCACGGGGTTATCAATGAAACAGAAAAAGACATGATAAATAGCATATTTGCATTTGATGACAAGTTAGCAGAAGAGGTTATGACCCCTAGAACAGAGGTATACATGATTAATGTTAACAAACCACTTAATGAATATTTAGATGAGTTACTTGAAGAAAAATATTCTAGAATGCCTGTTTTTGAAGGAGATAGTGACAATATTATAGGCATTCTCTATATGAAAGACTTTCTGGTAGAAGCACGTAAAGTTGGATTTGAAAATGTAGAGGTAAAGAATCTTTTACATACTGCTTATTTTGTACCGGAGAAGAAAAATATTGATGAATTATTTAAAGAACTTCAGGCTACTAAAAAACATATGGCTGTTTTAATAGATGAATACGGCGGTTTTTCAGGTGTGGTTACAATAGAGGATTTAATTGAAGAGGTTATGGGTAAAATTGAAGATGAGTATGATAACGAAGAGCCAGATATCGTTCGGCAAGATAACAATACTTTTATTATCAATGGGTTATTATCTATTAAAGAACTGAGTGACACACTCAATCTGGATCTGGATTGCGAATCAGAAGACTATGATACAGTGAGCGGATTAGTTGTTAAACAAATGGGACATATACCTGCCAGAGGAAATCAGCAAATTATAGAGTATGAAAATATGATATTTAAGATATTAGAAGTGAAAGAAAATAGGATAAGAAAAGTTCAGCTGACTATTTAAACAAAAGACAAAACAAAGACGGTACAAAAGGAAACACAGGTGAAAATATGTTGACAAGATTAGAGATATGGTACGATAAAATAGGTAAGAAATTAGTGTATACTGGTTTCTTTCTGTTAGTTGTCTATGTTTTTGTAAAATATTTATTGGGCATGATGGCACCATTTATTATAGCGTGGGGCCTTGCCTCTTTATTAAATCCCGTCGTAACATGGCTGAAGAAATGGGCTAAAGTGTCTCGGGGACTGGGAACACTGTTTAGTATGCTTACAGTATTAAGTTCGCTGTTTGCAGTTATCGGTGTGATTCTAAAACAATTGTGGAGCCAGGCTGTGGCTTTTATTGCAGATTTCCCATTATATAAAGAACAAATTGTAGCTTCTCTTCCAATGATTGAAGAGCAGTTAGACCATCTTCAGGAATTCATACCGCTGCCACAAACTTTTTCAACACTGGACAATGTCATTACGGAGATTCTTAATAGCATCGGAAAGTTTTTTCAAACAATCATTCCATGGGCGTATGATGTGGTATCTGGTGTACCCAATGTGATTATCTTTATAGTTGTTATGCTTATAGCAATATTTTTTATGACCAAAGACCATACTGAGATTAAGGTTTTTGTGAAAGCACAGATGCCTGTGGGAATAGATGAGAGAATTATGACTCTGAAAAATGGTCTTTTTCATGCATTGGGAGGTTATGTAAAGACTCAACTCATTATGATGAGTGTTATATTTTGTATTTGTCTGACAGGGTTATTTATCATTAAAGTACCTTACATGCTGCTGATTAGTGTGATGATTGCTATTTTTGATGCACTTCCTGTCTTTGGCAGTGGTGCTATTCTTATACCGTGGGCTATTTATAGTATGATTATAGGTGAATATGGAGCAGGGGCAGGGCTATTGAGTATCTATGCTACCATCTTTTTGACAAGACAGATGCTCGAGCCGAAAATACTTTCAGGTCAAATTGGCGTTTATGCACTGGTTACAGTTATGGCTATGTATATGGGCTATAAAACGTTAGGGGTCGCAGGGCTTATTATAGGACCGGTTTCTGCTGTTATTATTAAAACGCTGCAGACCGCAGG
>JAQSYC010000123.1 GCA_029256345.1 Clostridia bacterium
CTCCAAAAAAGCCAATGCCCGCCGCCTTAAGCACTTCCTGTGTTTCTCTGTAACCTGCTTCTCCATAATCTTTTGTATGGTTATTAGCTAAATTAACTCCTTCAATACCAGCATTCTTTAAAATATTCACGTAATCAGGAGCACCTTTAAAAACAAACTCCTTTTCAGTGAAAACAGTGGCCGTGGTCAGAGGTCCCTCTAAGTTAACCAGTGTCAGATCATCACTTTCAAAAATATCCCTCACATTTTCAAAAAAATAGTCGTATCCCTTTTCTAGAACAACTTGATCAAACCGATTCCACTGACTTTGACTGGGATAATACCCTAACGTACAGTCTCCCGCTGCTGTTAAAGTTACTGTTGGATTTTTTTGTTCTTCTGATACTTTGATAGCATCACTTGCCGGAGTAGCATCGGCTATCGGTATACTTTCGTCCCCTTCATCTTCAGATACAGTTTCTTTCATAACTTCTCCTATTTCCTTCTCATCTTGTGCTAAACGATATGTATTTTTCATAATATTTATACCCATCCCTAGAAGTACTGTGGTAAGTACCACTAGCAATCCAATAGCCAAAAGTAACTTTTTCATAGCTTCCCCCCACCCATAGTGTCCTTGTCTTTTTTATCGTATAATAATTATTCCTTAAAATCAATATCATGAATGCCTGATTTTAATCAATAGTTATATTTTGTGCAGCATTGGTTAAAATAACATTATAAGTCTTACCACGTTATAAAGGATGGTGAAATATGTTTAAACAACTAGTTGTACTTTTTCTAATAACCCTCTCTTTTTGTAATACACTCTACGCTTCTCCCCATAATACCTCTACAAATAATAGCTCTGTTGCCTCATCCTCACTCGATACCACTAAAACCGATTGGTGGTTTATAAGAAATAAGGAGCATAAACCACCAGAGTTTAATAACAAGCTTCCTTATAGACTCGAAGATTATGATGCCGTCTCCCTTGGGGACACCAGTCGCAAAGTCATTTACCTCACCTTTGACGAAGGTTATGAAAAAGGTTATACCCCACTTATATTAGATATTTTAAAAGAAAATAATGTTAAAGCGATATTTTTTGTCACTACAACTTATATCACAGGTAACTCTGATATTATTCAAAGAATGTATGAAGAGGGCCATATTGTTGGTAATCATACCACCTCTCATCCTTCAATGCCTAAGTTAACGGAGGACGCGGAAAAGTTTAACCGTGAATTAACAACAGCAGCTGATAAATACAAGGCAATCACTCATCAAGATATGCCACTTTACTTTAGACCACCGATGGGACATTACTCTGAGAAATCCCTTGCCATGACTAAGGCCCTGGGCTATAAAACTATCTTTTGGAGTTTTGCTTACTCCGACTGGGATATCAACAAACAACCTCAGCCAGATAAAGCCAAAGAGATGATGCTAGATGGACTTCATAATGGTGCTATCTACTTACTCCACGCTGTGTCAAAAACAAACACTGAAGTACTTGGAGATTTTATAAAAGAAGCCCGGGCATTAGGCTATGAATTCGAACTTCTTCCTTAATCCTTTGTAACAAAATAAGACTATACTGCCGAGAACAACAGTTCTGGTAGTATAGTCTTATTTTATAAACCTTATTTATGCTAAGTTGTTGCAAACTTAAATTGCTGAGATCTAATAATCGTTGATAAAATAAAATTGATTGTAAAATAAATAAGACTTAATAAGATGAAAAGCATAAATACTTGATCCGACGTAGCGAAGCTTCCCATCAAAATCATTCCTCTGCCCGTCAACTCTTCAATACCCGCTGCCCAAAGAAAAGACGTGTCCTTAATAACCGTTACAAACTGAGAAAGCAAGGACGGCATCATGTTTCGGATAGCCTGTGGCAGTATAATGTGAGCTAATACCTGCACTTCACTAAATCCCTGAGAATACGCTGCTTCGTACTGCCCTATCTTTATCGAATTCAGTCCCCCTCTTACAATTTCAGCTATAATAGAAGCTGTAAAAAGCGTCAATGCCAATATGCCGCTATTTACAGCCCCAATACGTACTAAAAATCTCATGGCAAGTATCCATAAGAGTAGGGGGGTATTTCTAAAAAGTTCGATATATATCGTACTTATTCTGTTTAAAATTTTAATAGAACTATTTCTCATAACCGCTAAAACAATTCCTAGCACTAAACTTAATACAATGGTTATGACTGCAATATAAAGTGTTAGTCCAAGGCCATTTAACAGAAATTTTATATTCACTGGTGTCAAAATACTACGCATCTGCTATCTCTCCTTTCGTATCAGCACATATTCTTTTATACACGGCTTACCCGTGCAACTTTTGGGGTCTCTTTACTAACCTGTTCTAATCTCTTAGCTAATCGGGTTAGCGGGTAACACAGGCAAAAATACAAGACACCTGTTGCCACATAAGCTGGTCCCCAATAAAGATTGCCGCTTGACCACGAATCGGCATGATACATCAGATCGCCTCCTGCAATAATTGCAAGTACGGATGAGTTTTTAATCAGATTGACAGAAACATTGGTTAAAGGTGGCAAAATAATCATTTTGGCCTGTGGCAAGATAATATAAAACATGGCTTCCCAATAGGTAAATCCTTGTGAATACGCCGCTTCCATCTGACCTTTAGGAATAGAATTAATACCTGATTTAACCACTTCTGCAACATAAGCTCCTTGGTAAATACCTAGTCCTAAGAAACCTATCAAAAATACCGGCAATACAATACCTATATAAGGGAGTCCATTGTACCAAAAAAAGATTTGAATAAGCAAAGGTGTGTTTTGGATAAGCTCTACATAACTCCTACTTATTGTTTTCAAAAATCTACTTTTTGAAGTAGAGAAAATACCAAAAATAGTGCCTAATAACAGCGCTAATAGCAGCGCTGTTATAGAAACACTTAGTGTAGTAAGTAATCCATCTTTAAAGATGGACCAGTCCAAAAATAGAGCTTTCCACTTTAAGAGTGAAAAAGGGTGATTCATTATTTAATACCCCATTTTTCAATTAAGCCATCTAATTCCCCATTTGATTTCATTGCACCGATTAAATCATCTACAACCTTTGCTAAATCTGTATTTGATTTTTTGCTTGCAACACCATACTCTTGTGGACTAAATCTATCTGGAAGAATCTCTGAGTTATCATCAACATAACCGTTTAAGATCGCCGCATCTACTGAAAAAGCATCTACTCTTCCTGATTCAAGTGCCGCTTTAATCTCTGGATAACTTGCATACTCTGAGAATTTAACGCTGATACCTTGTTCCGTAGCAGCTTCTTCCAAAGCTTTTTTGCTTGTAGCGCTTTGAGCCACACCTATCGCCTTACCATCTAAATCTTTATAGCTTGCAAAACCTTTATCTTTTTTAACAAGTAATGCCACACCATCTACAAAATAAGGTTGTGAAAAGTTATAACTTTCTTTTCTTTCTTCTGTAATTGTAAAGGTTGCTATAACTAAATCTAGTTCGCCGCTATCAAGAAGAGGCCCTCTAGTCTTAGCTGTAACAGCTTGAACTTCTATTTTGTTTTCATCCCCTAATACTTCTTTAGCTATCGCTTTAGCAATATCAATTTCCATTCCTTCAACAACTTCTGTTGCAGGATCTTTGTACCCAAATTTAGGTACATCGACTTTTACACCTACTTTAAGTACGCCATTATCTTTGATTTTTTGAATATTGGGCGCATCAGCTGCTTCCTCCGCTGGTGCTTCAGTTGCCGTCTCAGCTGGTGCCTCTACAACAGGTGTTTCAGCAGGTACTGGTGCTGTTGCTCCGACACCACACCCTGTAAATACAGTCATAAGTGCTAAACTTAATACTAATGCAAACTTTTTCATCTCTTATTCCTCCTTATGGTTTTTATTTTAAAATCTTACTTAAAAAGCTTTTTGTTCTTGGATGAGTTGGGGCAGTGAAGAAATGTTCTGGTTTGCCTTCCTCTAAAATCTCTCCCTCATCCATAAAAATAACTCTGTCCGCCACCTCTCTTGCAAATCCCATTTCATGGGTGACAACAATCATCGTAATTTTTTCATGGGACAATTTAATCATAACATCTAAAACTTCCTGAATCACTTCTGGATCTAGTGCTGATGTAGGTTCATCAAACAACATGATTTTAGGGTGCATATTAAGTGCTCTTGCAATAGCTACTCTTTGTTGCTGTCCTCCTGAAAGCTGGGCTGGATACGCATGAGCTTTATCCTGTAACCCTACTTTATCCAAATATTCCAAAGCTGTTTTTTGCGCTTCCTCTTTTTTTACTTTCAAAATTTTAATAGGCGCTAATGTACAGTTTTCCAGCACTGTCTTATGTGGGTAAAGATTAAACTGCTGAAATACCATGGCCGCGGATTCTCTAACTTCCCTTATGGGAGCTCTTTTAGCTGTTATTTCAATATTGTTGACTTTGATAGTTCCAGCCGAAGGTTTCTCAAGATAATTAATACATCTGATCAAAGTACTTTTTCCCGAACCACTTGGTCCTATGACGACTAATTTCTCACCTTCCTGCACCGTAAGATTTATGTTTTTTAAAACATGTAATTTCCCAAAATGCTTTTCTACATTTCTAAGTTCTATCATTCTACTCCCCCTCTTTAGCATTTTTAGTCTTTATAGATACCTTTAACTAGTTTGATAACATTTTAAACAACATAAAAAGAGATACTATTTATTTTGACTAATACCTCTTTGTATTATTTCATATTTAGTTAAATATAGACATTAGACTTTTTTTAATTATAATATATGCTTCACATAAATACAAACATTTTTTTACCAGAAATTATTTATTGTGTATTTTTATGCTTAAAATTTTTGTCTTTTCATATAATTAGGGTTTTTATTAGGTTACTGCAAAAGTATTCCTGCATATTTAATACCTCTATTCATTTTCTTGAATATGGGATAAAAACTCATGAAGATTATCATACTAAAAGAGGTCGACACTCTCCAAAAATTGCCGACCTCTCTATCTACAATTAACAATTTATTGACTTCCCACTTATTCTACAGTGACTGACTTGGCTAAATTCCTTGGTTTATCCACGTCGTTGCCTCTTGCTAATGAAGCATAATACGCCACTAGCTGTGTAGGCACTACTGATAAAATAGGCATCAAAAGGTCATCTGCCGCTGGAATATAGATGGTATCATCAGCTACCTTAGAAATTTCTTTATTTGTATCTTTTGCAATGGCAATAACAAATGCACCTCTTGCCTTGACTTCTTTAATATTAGAAATCATTTTTTCTGCTAGATCGTCTTGTGTCACCACACAAAATACAGGAATTCCTTTTTCAATCAGTGCAATGGTACCATGTTTAAGTTCTCCTGCTGCAAAGGCTTCTGTATAGATATAGGAAATTTCTTTAAGTTTTAGGGCAGCTTCTTGAGCTGTCATATAATCCAGTCCTCTTCCCAAATAAAAGGCACTTTTTGTATCTTTAATATCTTTCACGATATTTTCAATCATTTCTTTACCTTTATCAACAGTTTCACTATATTTATCTTGTGTGATGGTTTCTCTTTTAAGTGCAAAATCCAAAGCAATCATATAGAAGGCAACAATCTGCGCTGTATAAGCTTTGGTAGACGCAACAGCAATCTCAGGTCCAGCCCATGTATAAAATACGTCAGTAGCTTCTCTAGCTACTGATGAGCCGACCACATTGGTTATGGCCAGTACCCTAGCTCCTTTTGACTTTGCAAGCTTCATGGCCGCCAAGGTATCTGCCGTTTCACCAGATTGGGATACAACAATCAAAAGTGTTTTTTCATCTATAAATGGATTGCTGTATCTGAATTCTGAAGCAATATCCACCTCTACTGGTATTTTAGCTAACTTTTCTATAGCGTATTTACCGACTAAGCCCGCATTATAGGCTGTACCGCAAGCAACAATATAAACTTTAGTAATGTCTTCTAGTTGTTCTTTTGTCATCTTAATATCATCTAAGTGAATCATTCTGTCGGCATCTAGTCGTCTAATCAGTGTCTCTTTAATAGCTTGAGGTTGGTCATAGATTTCTTTCAACATAAAATAGTCATAACCGCCTTTTGAAGCTGCCTCAATATCCCAGTCAATTGTCTTCACTTCTTTATTAACTAAGTTTTTATTTTCATCATACACTTTGAGAGCATTATCTTTAATATGAACAACTTCTCCATTTTCTAAGAAATATACTTCTCTAGTATATTTAAGAATAGCTGGAACATCAGACGCTACAAAAAACTCTTCTTTACCAAGGCCTACAATAAGTGGACTTTCTTTTCTTACTGCAACTAATTCATCTGGATGATCCACTGCAACTACACCTAGTGCATATGCGCCTCTTAACTGTTTGATTGCAGCATAAACAGCTTCTATCAAGTTCCCATTGTAGTGTTTATCAACCAGATGCACAATCACTTCTGTATCGGTTTCTGATTTAAAGGTATAGCCTTCTGCAATAAGCATCTCTTTGATTTCCATATAGTTTTCGATAATACCATTATGGACAACAGCAATGGTTTCTTTTTCATTAAGATGAGGGTGTGAATTAATATCGGATGGTTCCCCATGGGTTGCCCATCTTGTATGGCCAATGCCAACGTGACCTAAAATAGGCATCTCTTTTAAATAGTCCTCCAAAATACTCAAACGACCCTTTTTCTTAGCAAATGCGATAGTTTCCTTATTCTGATTAATAGCTATCCCTGCTGAATCATATCCTCGATATTCAAGCTTTGATAACCCATCAATAATAACTTCTTCTGCACTTCTTTTTCCTACATAACCTACAATTCCGCACATAATAAATAAACCTCCTGATATTTGATTTTTTTTAGTATCAGGGAAATTCACTTTAGACTTTTTGTTCTAAAAATCACTTTTTAGGTTTGTGAGTCTATTTAGGCTGTGAAACCTCTAGAGTATCCGCCGAATTTTCGATAACCCTAGTCCTCGTCAACTTGTAATTTTCCAAGTTCTGGCGCTTTTTTATTTTTATTTCCCACGGTTCATTATATCATAATATCCAATTATTGCTACACTAAAATTTATTTTTTTATTTTTTCTTTCCTATATTTTAAAAAAGTAGAACATTAAATGCTCTACTTTTTTAGTGTTTATTTCCTTGGCAACCATCCTTTAACGGTTTCTTTAATAGCCATTTTCAGCTGTTTAGCTTGTTCTTCTGTCAGCTGCTTATTCTCTACGCCTTCTTCTACTGCTTTGTAGTACTCTTTGAGCACTTGTCTTTTAAATTTCTTAGTAGATATTCTTTCAGTTCTTAATACATCCTCTAGCTTTTTACCTTCTTTGATATAATTAGCAAGTTCTGCACTATCTACTCCAAAACACTTGAGTGTCCTTTCAATCACCTTAAAGTTATCTAATACAAAAGGTTGTGGTCTTATGACATTATTAGGTGCTGGGGTTGTTGTTGGTCTTGGCGTTGGTGTCTGTACAGGGGTTGGACTTGGTGTTGGTGTCTGTACAGGAGATGGACTTGGTCTTGGTGTTGTCGTCTGCACGGGTGCTGGGCTTGGTGTTGGGCTCGGCGTTGGTGTCTGTACAGGAGATGGACTTGGTCTTGGTGTTGTCGTCTGCACGGGTGCTGGACTTGGTGTTGGGCTCGGCGTTACTGTTTGAACCGGTGCAGCCGGTGGTATTGGCAGTGGTGTCTGAACAGGCGTTACTGTAGGTCTTGGCGGTGTTGTTTCATTGGGTGTAGGTCTTGGCGCTGGGGCAGGTTTTGGTGTTCCAAGCCGTGACTGCCCCGGCTGAACTGGTGTCTTCCCTTGAGAAGTTGTAGCCAAGACACTACTGCTCATAGCACATATTAATATTGTAAACACTATCATTTTAATCATTTTTTGTCGCATTGTAATCCTCCTTAAATAATCTTATATCTATATATTGTGAAAAATCCTTAATTATATACTGTTAAAAAAAGGAATCTTCATTTTTCATAGGTATAAAAATAAAAAGGTTGCAGATATTAAGTATATCTTCATTGCTTTTTATTTAGCTTAAAGGAGGCACAAAATGATTAAACATCTGCTTTGCAGCAATTGTGGTTATGATATGATTGGATCTGAATATATTGCGAATACCGTTGATTCCTCTTTATGTAAAGAGGGGCCTGTTTATTCTAATAATACACTTTTAGAAATGAATACTAAGCCCTACAACGAAGTCATTTGCCCTTATTGTAAAACCGTTGGCAACTGGACCACTTAACTTTAAAGTTTAGTATATTTTTTAATAAATTAAGAGATAAAAAATATTTTTTATCTCTTAATTTATTTTAAATGACAACACCACGCAATTATATTTACGTTCTACTTTATAAATAACAGCCTTTCTTACACTTTGAACAATCCTATTGACCACTTCCTCCTCCTGCCAATTACTCACTGCACCTTCATAAAAAATCATTGTTGCCTGCCGAGGGATTTTTTTGCCGATACTTAAAAGTACACTCTCCCAGTCCTTCTTACTTTTTATACGATAGGTGTCTGGAACTTGAATAGGCATATAGAGAATATTGTAGTCTAGCTGAATGGCTTTCGGATATTTCG
>JAQSYC010000124.1 GCA_029256345.1 Clostridia bacterium
GTTGAATTGAGTTCATAGGCTCTTTGGGCTACTATGAGTCTAACCATTTCTTCTGCAACTTGTACATTGGAGCCTTCTAACCAGCCTGTTCTGATACTGCTTCTAGTTAACCCGTCTGCATCCCCTTCTATCAGCGGTTCTCCCGAAGCAGCTGTTGCTGTAAATAAATTTGAGCCAATAGCTTCTAAGCCTTCCACATTGGCAAATTGTACAACTTTCAGCTGAGCTATATCCATTCTCATATTGGTCTCTTCATCCATATAGTACACCGCTCCATCTTGCCCAAAAATAAGTTTGGTAGATGGAATATCCTGCCCTATAAGTATCGCCTCATCTTCCACCGATAAAACTGGATTGCCATCAGAAGTGACAAGTGCATAAGAGCCATCATCCGTAAGTGATATACGGAAACTTCCATCCTTTGTATAGGTTTCTTGCTCGCCTTTTAACACGGAAAAGAACCCATTTCCTTCTATCGCCATATCTGTACGATTTCCAGTTTCTTGCAGCGTTCCTCTGCCGTAATTACGAGAATTCGAAAGTGCTCGTACGCCGTGACCAACCTGCATGGTTGTGGGTGCTTGGGCTCCTGGTACATTAGCTGTCTCCATTGTCTGATAAAGTAAACTTTTAAAATTAGTTGTCTCTTTTTTATAGCCTGTTGTATTCACATTAGCTAAATTGTTCGATATAGTATCTACGTTAAGCTGCTGTGATGTCATGCCTGATGCTGCCGTCCATAATCCTCTGACCATTTATTCTCCTCCTATGCCCTTCCTATTTCATTTACAGCTTTTCCTAAGATTGTATCTTGAGTTTGAATGACTTTTTGATTAGCCTCATAAGCCCTAGAAACGGTAATCATGTCTACCATAGCTGTAACCGAATTAACATTTGATGATTCTAAAAATCCTTGTATCATACTTCCTTGGAAAGGAATCCCTTGCCCTTCTGACTGATATAAGTTGTCGGCAGCCTTCTGAAGGGTAGCATTATCTTCAAAACGTACAAGTGCTATAGTATCTACAAATTCTGCTCCTCTGTAAACTTCTCCGCTTTCCTTAACAACAACTTGTCCGCCATTTGCTAAAAAGTCTTCACCTAGGGTAATAGGCAGCCCTTCTTGTGAAAGCACATAATAACCTTCTTTAGTTACCATATCTCCAGTTTGGTTAATGGAAAAATTACCATCCCTTGTATAAAGGGTATCTGTAGGTGTCTGAACTGCAAAAAAACCATCTCCTTGGATTGCCAGATCCACCATACCATCGGTTTTTATAACTGAACCCTGTGTAAAATTCGTATAAATCTCATCAATTCTTGCCCCAAGGCTCATGCCGCCTACCACACCGTTATTAGGAATATGATTTTGCACATCATTTAGTCTGCTGGCCAATACCTGAGGAAAAGACGCAACCACTGCCGTATCTTTTTTATACCCTGTGGTATTAACATTCGCCAAATCGTTGGATATAATATCCATCTTTTTAGCTTGTACATTCATGCCTGTCGCTGCAGTATATAATCCGCGCACCATAATACTTGCCTCCTTTTATCTTATTTTTGAACCTTTGGCATATCTGTATTCTACCCACATCCCTGTCCCTATCGCCACACAGGACATAGGATCGTCAGCGATAACTGCATTAATACCTGTCACATCATAAATACGTTTATCAAGTCCGTAAATAAGACTACCGCCTCCAGTAAGCACAATCCCTCTATCTGATATGTCTGCCGCAAGCTCCGGCGGACTAATCTCAAGTACTGAACGAATGCCGTCTATAATACTTGCAATAGGTTCTTCTAAAGCATCCATAATTTCATCTGATGTAATCACTATATTTTTAGGGAGTCCGACTACTAAATTTCGTCCTCTAACATTTATTTCGGCAGGAACCTCTCTTTTATATACACTTCCTATATTAATTTTTATATCTTCAGCTGTTCTTTCACCAATTAATATATTATATTTTTTTCTCATATATCTGATAATAGCTTCATCAAAATCATCTCCAGCTACTTTAAGCGACTTTTTCACAACGGATCCGCCTAGAGATATAATAGCTATATCCGTAGTACCCCCGCCGATATCTACAATCATACTTCCACATGGCTTTGCGGTGTCAATACCAGCTCCAATAGCTGCTGCCATAGGCTCTTCAATGGTATCTACAAATCTTGCACCAGCCTGTCTTGTAGCATCTTCTACAGCTCTCTTCTCTACTTCTGTTACACCACTTGGTACACATACACCAATTCTAGGTTTAATTAGCCTATGGCCTATGGCCTTGTGTATAAAATATTTAAGCATCTGCTCTGTAGCATCATAGTCTGAGATTACCCCTTGTCTAAGAGGTCTGATAGACCTTATGCTATCTGGTGTACGCCCAAGCATACGTCTTGCTTCTTCACCTACTGCAATGACTTCATTGGTTCGTTCTTTAATAGCTACGATAGAAGGCTCTCTGAGTACTATCCCTTTTCCTTTTACATAAATGAGTACATAAGCCGTTCCTAAATCAATTCCTATATCTGTTCCTAATCCAAACATTTGGCTTCTCCTTTGTATTCTAAATAGATGATTGATGTATCTCATTGTATATATATGTTAAATTGGCATTTTATATTTTACCTATCATATTATAACATTAAACTCCCTCATTTTGCAAAATATTAAACCTTAATTTGTAATATTTTTAATATATTAAAATAATTATAGCATCCCTGTATAGGGATGCTATCTATTTTATCTATTTCATAATAGTTGAATATTTTTCTTTGGTTGCAAGTCCTCCCCTGAGATGTCTCTCAGCTTTATTAAGTTCTAAAACTTTTCTAGCTTCATTGGCAAGTTTCGGATTTATCTTTTCTAATCGTTCTGTTACATCTTTATGGACTGTACTTTTACTTATACCAAATTTCTTTGCTGTTTCTCTGACAGTAGCGTTAGAATTAATAATAAATTTAGCAGCTTCTACGGCTCTCTCTTCTATATAGGCTTTCAAGAAAAGGCCCCCCTTAACACAACTCTTGATTTATACATATGCTCTCCAGAGCTTATTTATGCCCATAAAATGTAAAAGAAGCCTAAACTGTAAAAAGATTCAGAGCTATTTTAAAATTTGCTCTGAACCTTTTTACATAACAAATGACAGACCTTTTGGGTCTGCCACTTTAGTACTGCTTGTCTATACTGCTTACTGTGCATCGTCAGGAGTATGTCCCATATCGACACCTTCGGCTCCTGTACTAGATGCTTCCTGCTTGTAGTCTAAAAGCTTTAATGGGTCCACAACTGCTTCATTGTGCATAGCCTGTAGATAAATATTTTCTCCTTGCTGGATAAATGCTCCTGTTGGGCTGCCTGCAGTGCCGATAACTTCTCCTGCTCTTACCACTTTACCTAGCAAATTTTTATCTGGGCTGCCATTTTGAAAACCATATAAGCTCTTATAGCCATTTCCATGGTCTATAATAACCGTCTTGCCCACATAAGGTATACCTGAATCCATAGTGCTTGAGTCATCAAGGATATCTATAACCTTACCATCTGCCACAGCCTTGACTTCTTCACCTTCTGTGGCTGCTATACAAATGCCGAATGTACGCATCGTCTGGTTCAGTGCTTCACTAAACCAATGTTTTGTACTTTCATCCGTATACGGAACAATAACTTGTCCTGATACTGGCCAGACAAATGTATCGCCTTCTGCAAAGAAAGGTTCTGCTTTAGCATTTGCAGTTGTGGATTCAAATGTCTCTGCTACGATTTGTTCGTCTTTTACTTGTTCTGCCCCTGTACTATTTTCTTGTGGTGCAGCATCCTGCGATGCTGTATTGCCCTGCGGCACCTCGCTGCCTGGCTCCTCATATTGCCCAACCACATCGCTTGTATCATCTGTAATGTCATCTACTACCCTACCCACGGCTTCTTCATTTTTAGCATATGGATTGGGTTCTTCCTTAACATTACCATCTCTGCCAGGTACAAGAAATATAGCGGCTAGGGCGCCTACACTCACTACCCCAATAGCAACATAAAAGGCATACTTTTTTAAAAATTGTCCTATTTTTTTAATAATCATTTTTTTACACCTCCGACGTCTAAATTATCGCCAGAGTTTTTTAATAATATTCATTTAATTTTATTTTTTATACACATAATTTTGTATGCTTATATCAGTATAATAATATTTGATAATGTCTTTATAGGTCTTGCCGGATTTGGCCAGTTCGTTGGCCCCATTTTGGCTCAAACCAATGCCATGTCCTACCCCTCTTACATCAAAAACCAGGTATTTCCCTTGATTAAAGATACTAAAGTTACTTGACGGCAGCCCTAGTATTGTTCTAAAATCCTCTCCTTTTAAAATGGCATTGCCAATTTGGATGCTTTTAATATATTCTGCTTCATCTTTTTCTACAATCTGAATCTGATTTTCTAGAAGCGTTTCATCAATGACGATATCTGGATAGACTTCTCTTAGCTGGTTCGCCATCTCGCTTTTACTTAACTTGATCTGCTTACTTATATTGTCCTCTTCACTGACTACATTTTTGAGGTAGGGAATATCTACATTGTATACAGCTTTTGCATCTCTTGTCCTGCCGCCACTTGCTTCATGATAAAGTGCTTCTATCGGTTCATCATTATAAAGAATGATTTCATTTTGTGTTTCTTTGACTGCCTGCTCATAGGTCTTATAGATATCGTTATAGTTTTCTCCCCACAGCTTTTTCATTTCCTCCGCTGTGTAGCCTACCAGTTCTCCTTTATTTTGTATGCCCAATATTCTTCTAGCCATATAAGTCCTCACCACCACTGCCTGAGCTTTTACAGCTTCATATTCATGGGTATAAGGTACCTCTTTTGCTAGTATGCCTATAAGCTTTTCTTGGTCAATAAGAGATGGATTATTGGCTTTAGCTGCCTCTTGCTGCTTTTGCCTGTTAATTTCTTGTAACACCTCTCCACTTTGATAGCCACTTGCATATACGATGATAAGGGGGATGAGAAATAAGCATCCCCCTATAAAGGCTATGGTTCTTATAAAATTCTTCAACTCGTCTCCTCCCTCTGCAGCGTACCTTCCCTATACTACAGTATATGAAAGTAAGACAAGTTTATGAGTTAAAATGGTTCATTATAAAATGGAAAGGCTACAATAATTTGCGTTACCTTCCTGTTCTCATTGTAGGTAAAGCTAATCTGAGTATTGGTTTTTTTATTGCTCCCATCCACAATATAGTCCTTTACCGCTTTTGTATAACCATAATACGCCTCTGTATCTTCACTATCGTCGCTCTGGTAATAACTTACGTGATGGCCTTTTAAGGCCTTCAGCAGTCTATCCGCATAAGCTTTTTTCTCTTGTGTATTTAGGTTTTTATCTATATCCCCAGTGAAATAAAGCGTTTCTTTTGGTTTT
>JAQSYC010000125.1 GCA_029256345.1 Clostridia bacterium
ACCAAAATTCATATTATCAGGGTTGTAATATTCGGCAAATGAAAAATGAAACAAACTCTTAAGCCATCCCAAATTACTTCTTCCCATTTTTTTGTGATCTACTTTTTTTAACATATACTCTTCACTCCTTTCAAAAAATGCTTTTAATCTTTTTTAATATTAAATGTACGTTGCATCGTGATCAAATCATTGACCATCTCACCTTTAAATGTATCTTCCATTCCACCTAATAGCTGTTCTAAAAATTTTTTATGCTGAGGAAATATTTCTGCTATAAACTTTTCTCCATTTGGAGTTAGCGCTACATAAAATATCCGTTTATCCTCTTCACATCTCCTGCGTATTACCAGTTCTTTTTTTTGCAGCTTATCTATAATATAGGTAATGGTTCCGCTAGTTACCAAAATCTTTTCTGCTACCTTCTGAACAGGCTGTTCACCTTTATGAAACAGCATCTCCAGTACTCCAAACTCACTGGTATTTAACCCAAAGCTTTGTACATTTTTTTCTATCTCGGAAAATAGCGTATTATAAGTCCTTGCCATGGCAATAATTAATTTAAAATTGATATCTTGCATCGTTTCCCCTCTTTTATCTTGACTTCAAGATAATTATACTTCTTGTTTATCTTGAAGTCAAGATAAAAATTCCATCTGCTTATTTTATACTTCATCGGATTGTTATCTCCCCTTTTTCTGCAAAAAATAAAGACGGGCTCAGCGAACCCGTCAGTGTCATAATCAACTCACTATTATCTTACTTCTGCACCGCTTACTATATCTCCTAAAGGCCCTACCGCTACCAGCTTTCCGGCTTCATCTGCTGCACAGAGCACCATGCCTTCTGATAACAGGCCTCTTAGCTTAACTGGTTTTAGATTGGTCACTACCACTACTTTTTTACCCACAAATTCTTCGGGGGTGTAATACGCTGCAATCCCTGATACAATCTGTCTTACTTCTTCTCCAATCTGAATCTTAGATACTAACAGCTTATCAGCTTTTGGCACTCTTTCACAGGCAATAACTTCTCCTATCTTAAGCTCCACCTTAGAAAAATCATCTATCGTAATATATTCAGGTTGCTGCACTTCTTTGGGTTCTTCTTGTATCTTTTCTTTTGCTTGAGGTGCCGCTTCTGTTGTATGAGTGGCCTCTAGAATGGCTAATTCTTTTTCTTTATCAATACGTGGAAACATATTTTCACCTTTTTTAGCTTTTACAGCCTTTGGAAGGACTCCCCACGAATGGATACTGTCCCAATCCGTAAAAGCTCCTCTTTCAAGTCCAATTTGTGCCCATATCTTTTCTGGTGTCTGAGGCATAAATGGCTCAATCATAATACTTACAATACGTAGTCCCTCTGCCAGTGTATAAAGTACCCCTGCAAGTTTAGGAAAACTTTTTTCATCCTTTGCAAGTACCCAAGGCATCGTTTCATCGATATATTTATTAAGCCTTCTAATAAGTACCCATATGTCTTCGAGAGCATTATTAAAAAATAATTTTTCCATATTGTCTTCGGCTTTTTTAATCTGTATTTCTACGAGTTTTTTGACACTTTCATCAAATTCGTTTTCTTCTTGAAGCTCTGGCAGACCTGCTTCAAAATATTTTTCAATCATTGCCACAGTTCTAGACGTCAGGTTGCCAAGGTCATTGGCAAGATCTGAATTAATACGAGTAATAAGTGCCTCATTTGTAAAGTTGCCGTCTTGGCCAAAGGCTATTTCTCTCAGTAAAAAGTATCTGATGGCATCACTGCTATAACGCCCTACCAGAACACTAGGGTCTACTACATTTCCTACAGATTTACTCATTTTACCGCCGTTAATAACAAGCCATCCATGGCCAAATACCTGTTTAGGCAAAGGAAGTTTTAGGGCCATCAATAGCGCTGGCCAGATGATTGCATGAAAACGTACAATCTCCTTACCCACCAAATGCACATCTGCAGGCCAATATTTTTTAAAGGCTTCATCTTCTTGCTGAAGATATCCTAAAGCTGAGATATAGTTAGATAATGCATCAATCCATACATAAACCACATGGCCTGGGTCAAACTCTACAGGAACTCCCCATTTAAAAGATGTACGGGATACACACAGGTCTTCAAGTCCTGGTCTAAGGAAATTATTGAGCATCTCATTTTGTCTTGTCTGAGGCTGTATAAATTCTGGATGGTCTTCTATATACTGAATAAGTCTGTCTTGATAAGCTGAAAGCTTAAAGAAATAAGATTCTTCTTTTACTTTTTCTACAGCTCTTCCACAGTCTGGGCACTTGCCATCTACCAGCTGATGTTCTGTAAAAAAGGTTTCACAAGGTGTACAATACATCCCTTCATACTCACTTTTATAGATATCTCCTTGACCATAAAGGGTTTTAAAGATTTTTTGAACTGTTTCTTTATGCTCCTTATCTGTGGTACGAATAAATTTATCATAAGTAATATCCATCGTTTTCCACAATTCTTTAATCCAGTCTACAATGTTATCCACAAAAGCCTGTGGTGTGACCCCATCTTCTTGTGCACGTCTTTCAATTTTTTGACCATGCTCATCTGTTCCAGTCAAGAACATCACATCATAACCTCTAAGACGTTTGTATCTGGCCATTGCATCTGCTGCAACTGTTGTATAGGAATGTCCTATATGCAGCTTATTGCTTGGATAATAAATAGGTGTTGTAATATAATAAGTTGGTTTACTCATTATGTGATTCTCCTTTTAATATATTTTTTAAAAACAAAAAAACCCGTCCTATAACTTGTGTTATAGAGACGAGGTATTATACCCGCGGTACCACTCTAATTCGCTTATAGTGTGTCTATAAGCCTCATGAAGTACACCATATTTTATGGTTATACTTTTTCGCTATAACAGGCGAACCCGTTGCAGCCTAAACCCTTTTTAGGGCTTCGGTGCACCACTCCAAGGCCATCTTCAGCTTACCCTATCTTACTCCCTTTCACCATCAAACCCTTGAGTTCTTTGGGAGCTCTCTAATAAAGATACTTTAAGCTTACTCTCCTTTTCACTGCGTTTTATTATTTAATTGGACTCATTTTATCATAGTTTTCCCACATTTTCAATATCTTACTCTTAAAAAGAGACTATATTATTCCTTGGGAAATAATTTCTCCCAAAAACTCCTGACTTTTTTAAGAATAGGCTGTTGTTGCAATTTATTGTCTTCTATTGTTTGGTCAGGTAGTTTTCCTATCTCTTTTTCTAAATAGTTATAGGCTAGCTTGTACGCTGTTGTATGAATGCTTCCACCGTATACGATCTGCTCTGTCCCATCTTCTCTTATTTTTTTACTTTTTCCAAAGGTTATGAGTTCTTCTCCCAGGTATTCTTCCATTGAGGTTGTAAAATAGAAATCTTTTTCATAAGTTCTTCCAAAACTTTCAAAGACTTTTTTATAGTGATGTTCATACCAATTTTCTTGAACCTCTGCAAAATGAAATTTATAGACACAAAAACTAAAAAAGGCTGCTTTTTCCATGGTATCTAGTGTGTCAAAGATAAGATTATGAAGATATCTATTGCCTGTAAGTACTGAGAACTTAACCCCTTTTGCTTCCGCATAAGCTCTTAGGCTTTCTGATGCTTGCCTATCTTCATCTAGCGCTCTGTCTATCAGTGCCTGCATATCACTTTTTGTGGCTTTTTCTGGTATATGGATGCCCAGTGAAACAGCATAATCCAGTTGCTTTTTAGAGGGGGCCTGTAAATAAACTTGATTAGGAAGTTTTTGTCTTTGAGACTTCATACGTTATTTCTCCAATTCCTTTAATTATAACTTTATTTCTTTATTAACTATCATATCAAGCCGATACATATTTTACAATATTTTCATCTACTTACCTCGATATAACCTCATATTGTCTAAAAATACAGTTATCTTCAATAGGAATTATTTGTTAAACTCTGTTTTTTAGTGTAGAATGATTATATAAATGAACCTATTCATCACTGAAAGGAGAATTTAAAGATGCAAAAATATTTCATTCAAAAGCTACTTTTAATAGGTTGTAGCATAGGAACACTTTTTACCGCTACTACACAGTCCCATGCCCAATCTCTTCAAACTCAAATGACGATTCATTATCCAAGTCATATCTCTCAAATAGATTTCAAACAAAATCAACCTCAGCTGGTTAATAACCGCTTATTTATCCCTTTAAGAATCTTATCTGAAAATCTTGGAAATAAAGTGAGTTACAATGCTGTTCTTAAAGAGATTTCTATTACAAACGATATGAATACACAAATTTTGTTGACTATCAGCAGTTCTAAGGTTTTTTTAAATTCTAAAGAGCTTTTACTAGATGCTGCTCCAACACTCTATAATAATACGGTTTATGTTCCTCTTAGATTTGTAACAGAGGCTTTGGGTTATGATGTTAAATGGAACTCTCAAAATAATTCCGTTATGATTTACCAAACCTTTATAGAATCCGAAAATTTTAAATATGATTTTACGAAGCAAACCCTTTTGAAAAAGAACTCCTCCAGTAAAGATCTTATCATTGCTGACCGAATAGCTATACCATCTCTGCACACCATTAATCTCAAGGAAGAGCAAACGGATAATGGTAATTACTTAGTTTCTATTCATAATGCTTATGGCAAATCTCTTATTTATACAGATTTATTCACCTATTACATATCAAACAACCATTTAGTTGACTCTAGCTCTATACATACTTGGAATATAGATGCTTTAGGCGTTACCCATTCACAAAATACGGTTGTTATTTCTGATGGTAAAACCGCTAGAATCTATAACGATAAAACTTTGGAACTCGAAAAAAATATTAACCTAAGTGTCTTAATGGGTGAATATAATCCTAATAAAGTAAATTATATTATAGAAGGAGTTGGTGATTCCTTTTTACTTGTTAGAGGCCCTTCTGGAAATCTGACACTTATTTACACCAATAGAGGTGAAAAGATTCAGCTCCACAAGGAGCTGCTAGAAACTATCCGTCAAACAACTATATAAGGGGGTTATGAGATGGCATTTTATTATCATGAAGTTTCCCGTACTTTCAGCGAATATTTACTTATACCTAACTTGACCCGAAAAGATTGTGTTCCTAATAATGTTGACTTAAGAACACCACTCATTAAATTTCAAAAGAGCGAGGTCCCGCCTATTCAAATTAATATTCCTTTGGTTTCAGCCATTATGCAGTCTGTATCGGATGATAACCTTGCCATTGCCCTTGCCAAATGCGGCGGACTGTCCTTTATATTCGGTTCTCAATCCATAGAAAGCCAGGCTGAAATGGTTCGGAAAGTGAAAAAATTTAAAGCAGGTTTTGTCGTAAGTGTTGCCAATCTCTCTCCTTCTCACACCTTACAAGATGTGCTTAAGTTAAAAGAGAAAACTGGACACTCCACTATTGCC
>JAQSYC010000126.1 GCA_029256345.1 Clostridia bacterium
ATTGAGAGCTCCCATGCAGTAGCCTATGCCATAAAGCTTGCCCCAAAGATGTCAAAAGATAAAATCATAGTGATTAATCTGTCTGGAAGAGGCGATAAAGACGTAGCAAGTATTGCGAGATATAAGGGGGTTGAGATCAATGAGTAATATACAAAAAGCGTTTGATAAGGCAAAAGAGAGAGGAAGAAAGGCTTTTATTCCCTTTGTAACAGCGGGAGATCCTAGCCTTGAGGCAACGGAAAAGTTTATTTATGCACTGGAGCAGGCAGGCAGCGATATTATTGAAATAGGCATACCCTTTTCAGACCCTGTAGCAGACGGACCGGTCATTCAGCAGGCAAATGTAAGAGCTCTTGAAAATGGTGTTACCATAAGCCGAGTCTTTGAAATGGTAGCCAAAATAAGAAAAACTACAAGGGTACCGATCGTCTTTTTACTTTATGCGAACATTGTATACTACTATGGTATTCAAAAATTCTTCGACAAATGTCACGAAATAGGTGTGGATGGCATTATCATACCGGATCTTCCCTTTGAGGAGAAACAAGAGTTTAATGAGTTTGCTTTGACATATGGTGTGGATATGATTTCGCTTGTTGCGCCTACTTCACGGGATAGGATTAAGGAGATTACCAAAGAAGCTAAGGGCTTTTTATACTGTGTGACATCTATGGGCGTAACAGGCACACGAGATACGATTCAAACAGACCTTAAAGCGATGTTTGAGACGATTGACGAGTTTTGTACTATTCCGACAGCTTTGGGATTTGGCATCTCAAGTGCCAAGCAAGCAGAACACCTCAAAGACTATGCTGATGGGGTGATCGTAGGCAGTGCTATTGTAAAGATCATAGAAAAGTACGGAGAAGAGGCCGAAATGCCGCTTATCCGTTTTGCAGAGGAAATGATCCAGGTATTGTAGGATTGACGGCAGATTATGATGATTTAAGAAAGGGGGGGAGAGATGGCTATTCAATATAAAGAAATTGTGCCCTGGGGTAGATCATATGAGGAATATATTAGTATGTTTAACCTATCGGAAAAGGATTTAGATAAAAGTATTTTAGGATGTGGTGATGGACCAGCAAGTTTTAATACTGTTATGTACCAAAAGGGGAAAAAGATGATATCTATTGATCCCATCTATAGCCTCACTGCAGAAGAAATAGAAAAACAAATTAAGGCAACATATCAAAATGTTCTTATACAAACGCAGCAAAACAAAGAAAAATTTATATGGAATGAAATAGAAAGTGTTGAGGAATTAGGACAAATAAGAATGTCGGCAATGAAAAGCTTTTTGTCAGATTATGAAAAGGGAAAAGTCCAAAATAGATATATACCTGCAGAACTGCCGAATCTGCCTTTTGAGAATAAGCAGTTTGACCTTGTCCTTTGCTCACATTTTTTATTTTTATATACAAATAATCTTACGGTAGATTTTCATATACAGGCTATCAATGAAATGCTTCGTATAGCTAATGAGGTTAGAATCTTCCCACTGATGGACGTTAATTCAAGTAGGTCAATCTATGTTGATGAAGTCCTGAGCAGATATACGGATTTGGGGTATTGTGCAAAAGAAGTACAGGTTAACTATGAATTCCAAAAAGGTGGCAATAAAATGATGGTAATATTTTAATGCGTCTTAGGTAATTGCATAACACGGTATAAAATGATAAAGTATAGAGGGGTATAAAATATACCTCTTTTTAATGCGTCTATATAGAAAGTCATTAAATCATAAATGATCAATGAAACGATTAAGAAGTATTAGTGTAGATAAAGAAAGGAATTCATAGAAATGCGTTTGAGAAGAGACCCAAGGGCACCAGGGTACCTGGCAAAAGATGAAAGAGTAGTCCCTAACCCAGAAGAATTTAAAGGAAGATGGAAAAAAAGCTTTGATAATGATAACCCTATTCATGTGGAGTTTGGATGTGGTAAGGGGGGATTTATTACTGAACTGGCCATAAGAAATCCTGCTATCAATTACATTGCGGCAGAAAAGGCTGAAACAGTAGTTTACAAAGCTTGTAAAAAAGCAAATGATAATGAGGAAATTCCAAACAATTTGAAGTTCCTTTACTTTGATGTCAGTGACTGTATGGCTATTTTTGAAAAAGGTGAGGTAGAACAGATTTATCTGAATTTTTCAGACCCATGGCCTAAAAAGAGATATGCTTATAGAAGACTCACCCATAGAAGTTTCCTCGAAAAGTATGAATACATTCTTTCAGAAACTGGAGAAATACACTTTAAAACCGATAACAAAGGATTGTTTGCCTATTCTATAGAGGAGTTTTCAGCTATGAATTGGCTGATGAAAAATGTAACCCTAGACCTTCACCAAAGTGATTTTGAAGGAAATGTCATGACGGAGTATGAAAAGAAATTCTCGGAGATGGGTTATACAATCAACAGATTAGAAGCCATAAAATTAAAAAAGTAGGGGATGCATAAAGCATCCCCTACTTTGCTATAGGCAGGGTCACGAGGTCTAAGAAATGATTAAAAGGAATAGGCCGGCTATGATAATAACCTTGATAGTAGTCGCAGCCCAAAGATTTGATGGTATTATACTGCAATTCATCTTCGATTCCTTCCGTTACGATATCCAAACCAAGATTTTGCCCCATCTTGGTAACGTGCTCCAAGATTAATAAATTCTTTTCTTCAAACTGAATGTTTCGAATAAATTCTTTATCAAATTTTAGTTCATCAAAGTTGAGTTTTGAAAGATAAGACAACGAGGAATAACCTGTGCCAAAATCATCCAGAGAAAATCTAAAACCTAAATACTTAAGCTGAGTAACAGTGGTATTAACTTTGGTGATATTATGAATCAATACGGACTCCGTGATTTCAAAAATGATAGATTGTGGAGGTATATTATATCTTGCAACTGCATTTTCTATGTATTCTACCAAATCCACCTCCATAAGCTGCTGGACAGAAAGATTAATAGAAAATTTTAGCTTATTTAAACCGATGGTTTCTAAATGATGTACGTATTGAAAAGTTGTATCAATAACATAACGACCAATTTGACTGATAAGACCTAGTTTTTCGGCTAGAGGAATAAATATACTTGGTGTAATCGTCGTTTCGTGATCTTTCCATCTAATAAGTGCCTCGGCACCAATGATTTGATTTGTAAGGACGTTGACTTTAGGCTGCAAATAGACTTCCCAATGATTAGTATAAGTAGCTTCTTTAAGACGGGTTTCTAGGTCTAAATTTTGTTCAAGCGTCTTGGACATAGCAGGGACATAAAGGGTGTAGTGTTGAGTGGAGTATTTTGAAATATGAGAAGCAAGTTCCAATTCCTTAACTAATTTATCGTGATTTAAAGGGAAATCACGAATAGAAGTAGCCCCAATGCAGGGATTAAGATCAATAACTCCCAAATTGTTTTTTGAAAATATAGCCAAGATACCTTTTATAAAATCTTCAAATTCTCCCAGAGGACCTTGATACAAGATAATAAATCTGTCAGTAGAAAAGTGATAAAGATTTTCATCCGACTGGAGATGTGAGATTAAGGCTTTTGAAATGTCCTCTAAAATAGATTTGCTTTCTCTATAGCCGGTAAGGGTTAAAAGGAGCTTAAAATTTTTGATATTCAGCATACATACACCCGTTAAATGGCTGGAACAATTTTTGATATCCACATGGAATTTATGGGCGTTTTTTAAACCTGTATCAGGATGTGTATAAGCCAAATACTGTATACGCTTTTCGGCTTCGACAAGCTCGGAGTCTCTATAGGCAATATCTTTACTTGTTAATAAAAGCTTTGAAGTATAGACTTCTGCATAATACAAACAAAAGGATATAGTCAAAAAAAAGTAAAGACAAAGATTAATGGTCAAATAAAAACTTAGTACAAATCTGTGTTCAAATAGATTAATAAAAAACAATAATAAAATGCAAAAAACAGAATAATATGTTCTTACAATAGAAAATTTGCTGCTCTTCTTATAAGTAAAGTAAGTAAATGTTATAAATATAAAAATATAAAATATCAATAATATTTTTAATACAGTCAAAATAGGTATCTTTATTAATAAAACCAATAGTAACCCCACATTAATACTCATCAATAACATTTTGACAGGATATGAAAATAACTGCTGTTTTCCAAAATAAAATCCTGTAGAGAGCACATTAATCGTAAAGAGAATAACTAAGGGTAACAAAAGATTAAGCTTGGCGGTCATGTTGGGTTCAGGGCAAAAATAGATATATATAAAGATGATAAGGGTACATTCAGTTAACCATAAAAGCGAAAAACTAAAGATATCATTCATAACATCTGTGTCTGATAAAGACTTTTCTTTAATAAAACGGTATAGGGCTAAAAAGCTGTATCCAATTAAAGAAATTAATACTAAGGTCACAATTAAAATTTGAAGCGAGTCCAAAATAGTTGATGTCATAAGAGGTTCTCCTGCTTTGATATGAAAGCATATAGTTTTAAAATAAAGCTTAAATACATTATATAAGAGCATAGAAGAAAATGTCAATTTAAAATATTTTTTAAAAATATTTATAGAAAAGTGTTATCTTTTAATAAAAAATTCCATACTATGGGAATAAATCTAAAAATTGAGAGGATTTGATTTATAATGTCTTTAAGTGAAAAAGCTAAGCAGATTTTTAGGGAATTTTTATATGAACAAAGTAGAAGTAAAGGGCATAACATACCAAAAGATAAAAATATGATGTTATCTAACTTATCAGAGGTATTTAATGAGATGGATGACTATATCGAAGAAAAAATAAAATCTTATCAAACATCAAGAAAAAATAAATACGAATAGATGTTGCATAAGTTGTCATACTAACAATACAAGAAGATTATGTTGCATTTATAAATGATATATAATAAACTAACCATATACTTTGGTATAATAGTATTACTTTATATCATGCAATGTATAAAGGAGGAAATAGGAAATGGCATACAAGTTTACAGATAATAATTTTGAGCAAGAAGCAGTTGAGGCATCTATGCCGGTAGTTATCGATTTTTATGCAGATTGGTGTGGACCGTGTAAAATGATGTCACCTGTTATTGATGAGCTGGCAGCAGATTATGAAGGTAAAGTAAAAGTTGGTAAAGTCAATACAGATGAAAATAGAGGAGTTGCATCTAAATATAATATTATGAGCATTCCCACTATCATTCTTATGAAAGATGGTCAAGTTGTTGATACGGTGGTAGGAGCTATTCCTAAAACAGTATTAGAACAAAAAATAAATAGTATGTTATAAAAAGAAGAGGGTGTCTAAGTTTAACTTGGACATCCTCTTCTTTTTGAAGTACGAACATGCTATTTTATAGGATTTTGAGAAGGTGGTTTAGGGAGGCTCTGAGAGCCACCGTCCCCCTTGTTTTCCTTGTCACCAGGAGG
>JAQSYC010000127.1 GCA_029256345.1 Clostridia bacterium
GGTCATTTTTTTAGACAAACCTTCATATAATTAAACATATGGTTTGTCTAATTAAAGGAGGGCCTCTGGTTTGTCTAAAAAATATATCATTGCTTTAGGTATTGCTATTATGATTTTCACCCTATTATTGTCCCCTGATATTTGTATTTATGCTGCCAAAGAAGGTCTGCTGTTATGGTTTAATAAAATTTTGCCTTCTCTGCTACCTTTTATTATTCTGATCAATATTCTGTCCGGCATTGATATCATGAAAAATATAAGTGCTTTAGCTCATCCTATCACTCGAAAAATTTGGAATTTACCAGGAAGCAGCTTATTGGCTTTTATAATGGGTTTTATCGCCGGGTACCCCATGGGGGCTAAAATGGTACGCCAACTCCTTAATCAACATATCATTTCTCCTAATGAAGCCCAGAAAATACTCTGCTTTAGTAACAACTGCGGTCCTCTTTTTATTGTCGGCACCGTGGGGACACTTATGTTAAATAATTCTTCTATAGGCTATTTTCTGCTGTTTATCCATGTGTTGTCTGCTCTGTTGCTCAGTATTATTTTTGCCTCCTACAAAATCCCCCCTCCAACTAGACAACATAAATTGACACAGTGCACAGAGCCAGTCTTCACCAACTTCTCAAGTTTACTTAATAGTGCCATAACAAATGCTATGGATACTATTGTTCATATAGGAGGATATATTATATTTTTTTCCGTTATAGCACATATTATCAATCATTCTCCCATTATGCGCTACATACTCCACTCTGATTTAATGGGCAATATGCCTGAGGTAATCTCTGTAGGCACTATCACAGGATTATTAGAACTCTCAAATGGCACAAGTATACTCAGCAGTAGCCCACCTCCTACACTCTACTCCATTGCTCTCCTATCTGGGTTGATTGGATTTGGCGGATTATGTGTTCATTTTCAGACTTCCTATGTGCTTGGGGACTGCCATTTTTCACTCTTTCCCTATATGATCGCTAAAGGGATGCAGGGGATTTTAAGTTTTATATTATCTTGTGTATTTTTGCCGTTCTTTTCTATGTATACACTAAAAACATATTTACCGTTGAAAAGTCTATGGTTATTTGTTTTAGTGCTTTGCATTGCAGTATTTATTTATATTATTAAAGCGTTAAACCATTTGCAACACCGCAAATACAATACTATCCCAAAAGTGAATTACCACTGCAACTAATCACAAAAAGGATGACAAGTTATATACTAGCTTGTCATCCTTTTCGTTGTGTTGACACTTATAAAATTATCTTCTTAATTTAGCAAGCTCATCTAAAAGGGCGTGGTTTAAAACTTTAATATATGTCCCTTTCATTCCTAAAGATCTGGATTCGATAACTCCTGCACTTTCGAATTTACGGAGTGCATTAACAATAACCGAACGGGTAATACCCACTTTGTCGGCAATCTTACTTGCAATAAGTAGTCCCTCACTGCCATCTAACTTCTCAAATATATGGAAAATGGCTTCAAGTTCAGAATAAGAGAGTGTACTGATGGCAGATTTCACAGTCGAAACCCTACGTTCCTCAGCATCACTTTCATCTTTTAACGAACTTAAAATTTCTACTGCAACTATTGTAGCACCGTATTCAGCTAAAATAATATCTTCTGTCGAATAACCGCCTTCACTTTTTTCTTTATAAAGCAAAAACGTTCCTAGCCTTTGTCCTGCTGCTATAATTGGCATGACACAAGCGTTATAATTTGCACTATTTGGTGTTTCGGCAAAAATAGTTTCTAAAGAAATGTTTTCTTTAATGTCTATAATAGTCATAAATTGATCATTAACTGAATAATCAATGTGCTGATCTTCATTAGCAAAATTATGAGGGATGGTGCTATTCACTCCTAAAACCTTGCTTTTATGACTGACTACTACTGCATTGGATTTGGCTACATCACTAATCACTTCACATATTTCTGAAAAAATAACACGATCCGATCCAAATCTTTGCAACAACCTATTAACTTTACGCATTTTTTGCAATAACTCTTGAGACATAAAATTTCCTCCTTAAAATATTGTATGAATTATAATCTAAAGGTTCAATATACTTTAGTATGTTCAAAAAATTAGAAAATATACACTCATTCAGTTAAAAAGACAAAGTCGCTGTTACAACTTTGCCCCTTTATAAACAAATACTAACACAATCTGACAAAAAACTCAATATATAAATTAAATATTAATACGAAAAATTTTGAACAAATTGTAAATTTATTTTTTATTTTCTTTTCCATAATTACATTTTGTACTACGGCAGACTATCTTTTTGTTTTTTGAACTACCCTTTTCTACCAACACATCACCACAGGAAGGGCATTTTTCACCGGTTGGTTTTTCCCACGACATAAAATCGCAATTTTCCCCATTATTTTCACACCCATAATAAGCTCTGCCCTTTTTGCTCTTTTTAATAAGCACTTTTCCTCCACATAGAGGACACGTAATACCTGTCTCTTCATACCAAGGTTTAGTGAAATTACATTCTGGAAAGTTAGGACACCCTAAGAATTTACCATATTTTCCGTAACGTACAATCATATGCGCATCACATTTTTCACAAGGTATATCTGTTGTTTCCGTTAAATCTATATTTTGTATTTCATTCTCGGCTTTTATAACTGTACTTTGAAAGTGAGGATAAAAAGATTTAATAATTTCTTTCCACTCAACATTACCTGATGCAATTTCGTCCAGAATTCTTTCCATGTTCGCAGTAAAGTCAACATCTACTACCTCATCAAAATATTCAAGCATGATTTGATTAACGACTTCTCCAAGTTCAGTTGCATAAAGATTTTTATTTTCTTTAACAATATAACCTCTTGCTAATAAAGTTGTAATAGTCGGCGCATAAGTACTGGGTCTTCCTACTCCATTTTCCTCTAAAGCTTTCACAAGTGTGGCTTCTGAAAAGTGAGCCGACGGCTGTGTAAAATGTTGAGCTGGCAGAATACTTGTGCATTCCAGTAAATCGCCCTCAGTAACTTGAAATTTGGACTCTTTTTTTTGTTTCTCCTCACCCAAATTATAGACCTTCGTAAAACCATCAAATAATTCAACAGAATAAGCAGCCCTAAACACATATTTTCCATTTTTGATTTTGATGGAATAGGTTTCATACTTCGCGGGTGACATCTGACTTGCAATAAATCTATTCCAAATCATATTATAGAGTTTATATTGATCTTTTGATAAATAATTCTTAATATCTGATGGCTTGTAATGGATATAAGTGGGTCTAATGGCTTCATGGGCATCTTGTATATTGCTTTTCTTAGCCTTTGCTGATTGTTTTTCTTCTCCAACGTAGTCTGCTCCATACTCATTCTCAATATAGGTACTGGCCTCTTCCTTTGCTTTATCCGCCACTCTAACAGAGTCTGTACGAATATAGGTAACCACACCAACTTCTTTTTTACCCACTTTGATTCCCTCATAAAGCTGCTGTGCAATATTCATCGTTTTTTGTGTGGAAAACCCTAAATGTTTTGCTGCCTCTTGCTGAAGCGTGCTAGTCGTAAAGGGAAGTGCGGTATTTTTAATTCTTGTTCCTTTTTTAGTACTGCTTACTTCATAAGTTCCTTTTGCACATTCTTTTAATATTTTTTCTGCTTCTTTTTCATTTTTAATTTCTATCTTTTGTTCGTCTTTCGTATCCAGCTTTGCTTCAAAGGCTTTATTTTTCCCTTGCCTTAGATGCACTTCTATAGACCAATACTCTTCTTCAACAAATTCTCTTATTTCCTTTTCTCTGTCACTAATCAGTCTTAATGTAACGGACTGAACGCGGCCTGCGCTTAGCCCCTTGCGTATCTTTTTCCATAATATTGGACTAATTTTGTAGCCCACTAATCGGTCTAATAACCTTCTGGCTTGCTGTGCATCTACCAAATCCATATTAATTGTTCTTGGGTGTTTAATCGCATCTTTTATAGCTTCTTCTGTAATTTCATTGAAGGTTATTCTATAAACTTTTTTATTTTCGAGTCTCAGTGTGTTATATAAATGCCAAGATATAGCTTCCCCTTCTCTATCAGGGTCAGTTGCTAAATAAACACATTTTACACCTTTTACATCTTTTCTCATTTTTTGAAGCAGCTCACCTTTCCCTCGTATGGTAATATACTTAGGTTCATAATCATTTTCTATATCAATACCTAATTGACTTTTTGGCAAATCTCTAACATGTCCTACTGAAGCTTCCACTTTATAGTTTTTGCCCAAAAATCTACTAATTGTATTAACTTTTGCTGCGGATTCTACAATCACCAAATTATCAGCCATATTTACCTCCTCTTAAATGCGTACATATCTTTCCCCTGGCAATCTTTTTACAAGTCCTTTGATCTCTAATTTGATTAAACTAGGATAAACTATTTCATAGGGGAGTTTTGTATTTTTAAATAGTTCATTCAAATTAATAGGATTCTGACCTACATAAGCATATACTATACTTTCATCTTCTGCAAGTTTACTCTCACTATTTTTTAATGGATCGTTGCTTAAAGTATCTATTTTTAGGTCAACAAACTCAGGGAATTCTTCTATAATATCTTGTGCTTTTGTCACACATTTTGCACCATTTTTTATAAGCTCATTTGTTCCGGAGCTTAATTTGCTTGTGATATTCCCGGGTATTGCAAAAACATCTCGATTATATTGCAAAGCCAAATCAGCAGTAATTAAAGAACCACTTTTTACATCTGCCTCAACGACTAGTATCCCCATAGCCATTCCACTAATAATCCTATTTCTTTTTGGAAATTGAAAAGGAAGAGGCGGTGTATTTAAAAAGTACTCTGACACGAGACATCCATGCTTTGGAATCAACGTATAGATATTATAGTTTTGATTAGGATAACATATATTGATACCTGCACCTAGCACAGCTATTGTATTTCCAGTCTTTAATGCACCTTTATGAGCGGCTTCATCTATACCATAGGCCATACCGCTAATAACGATAATGCCCTTTTCAGCCAACTCAGATGCTAAGCGATAGGCCACTTCAAATCCGTACTCTGAACATTTCCTTGAACCAACTATTGCAACAATCGGTCCATTCAGATAGCTCACATCACCTTTCACAAATAAAACAATCGGTGCATCTGGAATTTGTTTCAAATAATACGGATAATTTATATCTAATAAATCTACTATATTAATCTGTTGCTGTGCACATTGTTCAATGATTTTTGCCAAATCTTCCACTGTTTCTTTGGATTGATGTACTTTCTCAATTTGAGCATCCTGAAGTCCAAATTGCTTGTACTCAGATGTACTTGCATAATATGACTTTTCATAAGATCCAAAATGCTCTATCATTTTTATCTTAATATATTCCGGAATACCTAATTTATGCA
>JAQSYC010000128.1 GCA_029256345.1 Clostridia bacterium
CTGGTATTTTAACACACTGTAATGCAGGACAGCTAGCAACGTCAAAATATGGAACAGCCACAGCACCTATTTATTTAGGTCAGGAAAGAGGTTATAACTTTAAAGTGTTTGCCGATGAGACAAGACCTCTGCTTCAGGGAGCAAGACTTACAGCGTATGAACTCCATTCATCAGGTGTAGATGTAACGCTTATTTGTGATAATATGGCATCCCTTGTGATGAAAAAGGGTTGGGTGCAGGCTGTTTTTGTAGGATGTGATCGTGTGGCTGCCAATGGAGACTCGGCCAATAAAATTGGGACTTCAGGTGTCGCTATTTTGGCTAAAAACTATGGTATTCCTATGTATATCTGTGCGCCTACTTCTACAATTGATATGGAGTGCCTGACAGGAGAGAGTATTCATATTGAAGAAAGAGCTGGAGAAGAAATAACTGAGATGTGGTATAAAGAACGGATGGCGCCAGAAGGTGTAAAAACCTTTAACCCTGCTTTTGATGTAACAGACCATGAATTTATTACGGGTATTATTACAGAATATGGTATTGCAAGACCGCCATTTAATGAATCATTTAAAGAAATTTTTAAAAGAAAACAAGAAATACAAAATAAATAAAAAAACATTTAGGTTTGTTTCCTATGCAATCATGCTGGAGATAGACCTAAATATTTATTAAGACATATAAGGAAGGTGTTAACATCATGACCAGATACAATGACTTTAAGTATTTGTCAGATTTTGAAGCAAAAAAGGCCATTATTGAGGCTGGTAAAAGGATGTATGTTAAAGATTTTGTAGCTTCAAATGATGGCAATATAAGCAGTAAAGTCGGCCCAAATGCAATTTGGACAACACCAACGGGGGTATCAAAAGGCTATATGACATTTGATATGTTGGTCAAAATAGATTTAGAAGGCAAGGTACTGGCTGGACGACTAGCACCTTCTTCGGAAGTCAAAATGCATCTAAGGGTGTACAAGGAAAACCCCGAAGTTATGGCCGTAACCCATGCTCATCCTCCGATTGCAACATCTTTTGCGATAGCGGGCATAAGCCTTGACAGAGCCATATTGCCGGAGGCAGTAGTTAATTTAGGTTCTGTACCTATTGCCCATTATGCGACGCCAGGAAGTACAGATGTGCCAGATTCTATTGCACCATACTGCAGAAGTCACAATGCTGTTTTGCTGGCTAATCATGGGGCCTTATCATGGGGAAAGGATGTATTTGAGGCCTACCACAGGTTGGAGTCTTTGGAATATTATGCAAAGGTGCTCATGTATACAGGCAAGGTCATCGGACAAGCGAATGAATTAAGCTGTAAACAAGTCGAAGAACTGATTGCAATAAGGGAAAAATTAGGTATTACATCGGGAGGTGTGCCTCCTTGTTCATTAGTTGCAACAAACACAGAAGACGTTATTTCTTCACAAATTAAAAATAATGAAATGATACTAAAAGCGGCACCGCTTTTGCACGTTGTCCCACAAGTCGAAGAGAGCAGAAATGCCAGGCAAAGAATAACTCATAAACCAATACAGCAGGGGTGAACTTACAAAACGGATTACAAAAGAAGTACTAGAAAGGCTAAGGGGGTGACGTCATGGATATACAAACACAAGATGTTGAACGTATTGTACAGCAAGTACTCAAAAACATACTACCGGAGGCAGAACAGCTTATAGCGGAAAATCCCACGGAACCAGTGATTCATACCTATCAGCCAGGTATAACTGCTGTGCCAAATGTGGTGCATACAGCCCACCTTGATAAAGAAAACTATGGTGTATTTGAGACCATTGAAGCAGCTATTGAAGCAGCCCATACAGCACAGAAAATATATGTAAAGAAATTTCAGCTTAAAGATAGGGAGAGGCTTATTCAAACCATAAGACAAGCAGCTAAAGAAGAGGTCAATACTTTGGCTCAGATGACAAAAGATGAGACAAAACTTGGTAGATATGAAGATAAAATACAAAAGAATCTTCTTGTTATTGAAAAGACTCCAGGGACGGAATGCTTAAAAACAAAGGCTATATCGGGAGATGACGGACTTACTATTATAGAACATGCACCTTTTGGCTTAATTGGGGCCATAACGCCTGTAACCAATCCTACGGAGACAATTATTAATAATGTTATTTCGATGATTGCAGGAGGCAATACAGTCGTTTTTAATGTTCATCCATCCGCTAAAAAGTGTTGTGCATACTGTGTGCAGCTCATTAATAAAGCTATTGAAGAGGCGGGGGGCCCAAAGAATCTAGTGACAATGGTTAAAGAACCTTCTATGGATACTGTTAAAAAACTTTGTGAAAGCGATAAAGTGAAACTATTAGTGGGCACTGGCGGGATGCAGATGGTCCGCTCTTTGTTAAAGTCCGGCAAAAAAGTTATTGGTGCGGGGGCAGGTAATCCGCCAGTTATCGTCGATGAGACGGCAGATATTAAGAGAGCTGCTGAGCAGCTATTTCTTGGAGCTTCCTTTGATAACAATATTCTTTGCCTAGCAGAAAAAGAAGTATTTGTACTGGAGAGGGCAGCCTCAGACTTAATGTATCATATGATTAATAAAGGGGCATTTTTGCTGAATAATGAGCAGTTAAATAAAGTGATGGAGTTGGTACTTACCTATGAAGAAACGCCACAAGGAAAAGACTATCATGTCAATAAGAAGTGGGTTGGGCAAGATGCTGGGAAGATGCTAGAAGCTGTTGGGATAAATGGACGATTAGATTGCAGATTATTAATCTGTGAAGTAGCGCATACCCATCCTTTTGTAATGCTTGAACAGCTTATGCCAATTTTGCCGCTGGTTAAGTGTCAAAGTCTTGAAGAGGCCATAGCCTATGCCTTAGAAGCTGAACAAGGCAACCGCCACACAGCCTCAATGTTTTCACGAAACATAGACCATCTCACAAAGTTTGCAAGGGAGATAGAAACCACCATCTTCGTTAAAAATGCAGCCACCCTTGCAGGGGTGGGATTTGAAGGTGAAGGACATAGCACGATGACTATTGCGGGTCCTACCGGTGAAGGAATAACCAGTGCGGTCTCTTTCACAAGACAAAGAAGATGCACTCTGGCAGATGGAAGTTTTAGAATTATATAGGGAAGGAGAGGAGCAAGCATGGCAATAGGTTTTTTAGAAGTTGCAGGATATGGAGCAGCTTTATATGCCATGGATCAGGCATGCAAAGAAGCAAATATTAAGATCATTGGAGTGGATACCATTAATCCTAAAGATACAAGTGCTAATATTCCCCTTACAGTACAAATAAAGTTTGAAGGAAGCGTATCAGATGTAAAAATTGCGGCAACAAAAGCAAGAGAATATGCCCTAAGGTTTAATGAAGAAAAAGAAATTATTACGAGTGTTATTGAGAATCCTTATGAGGGAACATGTAAGCTTGGCACCTTATCAAAAGTAAAATTTGAAAGATAATAATAGACAGGAGAGTTCAATATGGCAGCGATTGGAATGATCGAAACAAGGGGACTGACAGCCTCAATAGAAGCAACGGATGCTATGCTGAAATCAGCAGATGTAGAACTTGTGGGAACAGAAAAAATTGGTTCAGGGCTTATTACGGTTATTGTAAAAGGTGAAGTAGGAGCAGTTAAAGCGGCTGTAGAAGCCGGAGCTCATACAGCGGAGCGCTTAGGGGAATTGTTATGTGTGCATGTCATAGCCAGACCTCATGAAGATATTTTGAAAATTCTTCCAGGGCTTCAATAAGAGAATGGCCTATGAATAGATATCATACATATGGATTAGGTGCAATAGGTGTCGTGGAGGTCAACTTTTATACAACGGCAGTCGTCATACTTGATGAAATGCTAAAAAGCTCAGAAGTAACCCTCGTATCATGTGAAAAAAAACTAGGAGGAAGGCTGGTAAGCATGATTGTTGCCGGAGATATTTCATCAGTTAATACAGCGATAGAAACAGCCAAAGGACTAGGGAAAACTTTAGGAGAAAAAAATATTAAAGTTGCCGTGATGATCTCAAATCCACATCCGGAAATTATTAAACTGCTTAACTTAATTAAACAACCCATAAGTGCTGTAGCAAAACAAGATAGTGAAAAGGTAGACGAAGTATCTGAAAACATAAAACCAAATATAAGGAGGAAAAGTAATGAAAGCAGTAGGAATGATTGAAACAAGAGGGCTCGTAGCATCAATTGAGGCATTGGATGCCATGCTTAAAGCAGCAGAAGTAGAATTAGTAGGGACAGAAAAAATTGGTTCAGGGCTTGTTACGGTTATAGTCCAAGGGGATGTAGGCGCTGTTAAAGCGGCGACAGAAGTAGGAACAGAAGCAGCCTCAAGGCTCGGAGAAGTTGTATCTGTACATGTTATACCAAGGCCGCATGGAGATATTACAAAAATTTTACCCCTTTTAAAATAGACAGGATTTATTAAAACTAGAAAGGATGACGGGATGGACACATTAAGCATTTTAGCTGTCTTAGACCCAGCAGTTGAAGTCTATATAGATAAGACATACAATATATTAGGACAGTTTGAGGATAAAGAGACACAAATCATATTTGATATTGTCCCTTGGGAAAACTATTTTTCTACAATGATGAAAGCCTTTTTAGGAAATGAAAAGTATGATATTGTTATGATCGCCGGACATCTTTGGTTGGCAGATTTTGTTGCTAAAGAATATCTGGCCCCTATAAAATATGACTTTGAAGATATCCTACCTGTCATCAGAAAAGAAATGCAGTATGAGGGCACTACCTATCTTTCACCTTCATTTTGCGATGGACATATGCTTGTTTATAGAAAAAGTGTTTTGAAGAAAGTTTTGGGTAAGTTACCACGGGATATTATCAATGTAGATGAACTGATAGAAATGGCTTCTAAACTAAAAGAGGCTGGCATTTCAGATATTTTGGCTTTAAAAGCGCACCCATCAGAAATATTTTTAGATGCACTCCCTTATTTAAGAGGAAAAGGATTAGATATCTACAGTGAGGAAAAGAATCACGTAGTATGTAACATCGATAAGATGGCAGAGGGATTAGAGAAGTATCTGTCTCTTAGAACATTTGCACCACAGGATACCCATACCTATGGAAATGAGGAGATAGGAAAAATTATAAAAGAAGGCAAAGCTGCTATGGCTGTGACGTGGAGCGGTCAGCTTGGAGTTATCCTTAAAGAATGTCTGCACAAAGACGATTTAGGATTTGCGACCTTTGATACAGCATGGAATGTGACATGGTCATTTGGTGTGACTAAGGCAAGTCCAAACAAGGCAAAGGCAGAGGCATTTTTGAAGTATTTAAGATCCAAAGAAGTGGATTGGCTAGTTGGAGAATATTCAGGGGCACCTGTTAGAAAAGTCAATTATATAAAAGGCTATAGAAAATTTCCATGGTACCGAGCACAGGTTAAAATGATAGAAGATTATGCAGAACCTTTTATCAATATCCTTAATGCGGGAGAGAAAAATAATATCTTATATGAAGAAATTTTCAATACATTTATAAATAAAAAAGATGTATACACTGCTCTTTTAGATGCAAAAAACAGAATTGATGCCATATAAGAAGGAGGCAGATTAATGAAAGTAATTATGATAGGGGGAGTAGCGGCTAGTATGTCAGCTGCATCCAAAATAAAACGAATAGATAAAGCTACAGAAGTTGTTGTATATGAAAAAGGTGGATTTTTATCTTATGGAGCATGTGGACTTCCTTATTATGTTGGCGGATTCAATGATGATTATACAAAGATGATTGCAAGAACTAAAGAACAGTTCGAAAAAGTAGGAATTAGCACGCACTTATATCACGAAGTTTTAAAGGTTATTCCAGATGAAAAAAAACTTCTTATAAGAAATTATGAAACAGGTGATATTTTTATAGAACAGTATGATAAGCTCATGATTGGGACAGGTGCTGAGGCAGTTAAACCACCTTTAGAAGGGATAGATAAAAAAGGTATTTATCAATTAAAAACCCTAGAGGACGGTATCAGGCTTAAAGAAGCTGTCAAAAACGAAAATATAAAAAATGTCGTCATTGTAGGCGGGGGTTATATAGGCATTGAAACAGTTGACGCCTTTTTAGCTTTAGGAAAACAAGTGACCTGTATTGAATTTGCGGATCGTATTTTGGCACCTTTTGATCCGGAGATTGGGACATACGCAGAGGAAGAAATATTAAGACAGGGCGTTAGTCTCAAAGTGGGTGAACGGGTTGTTAAATTTGACGGTGATGATTATGTAAAAAAGGTTATAACGGACAAAGGAACCTATGAAGCTGATTTAGTCGTATTGGCAATAGGGGTAAGACCTTCAACAGCTTTTTTAAAGGATACACCTATGCATTTGACAGCTAATGGCGCAATTATTGTAGATCGGGAAATGCGTACCTCGATTGCAGATATCTGGGCAGCGGGGGACTGTGCCGTTGTATACAACAAAGTACTTATGGAAAATGCTTTTTTACCTCTTGGTACAGTAGCTAATAAATGTGGCAGGATTGCAGGAGAAAACATCATGGGTGCACATCAAAAATTTATAGGGGCATTAGGTTCAGCGGCCATAAAGGTATGTGATATAGAGCTAGGAAGGACGGGGCTTGGAGAGGCAGATGCAAAAAGACTTGCTATCGACTATAAAACAGTTATTGTAACAGCTTATGACCACCCCAGGTACTATCCAGATCAGACACCGATCACTATTAAACTCATTTATGAGGCAAATACTAAAAAGCTTTTAGGTGCCCAGACAGCAGGTATAAAAGGGGC